>CAIWVT010000211.1 GCA_903916135.1 uncultured bacterium | reverse complement strand
TTAAGATAAATAATATATTTTCAAAAATATTCAAAATGACTTTCTTGCATAAAAAAATTAGTAAATCTTTTTTCAAACAAATGCTGTTCTTGTTAATTTTTTTCGACTGCAATCGCATTGTTTTTCTGTTTTTTAACTTAAAATATCTTGCCGGAGTTTCATTTTGGAACATTTTTGGCGTGTTTTGGTATTCGTTTCCTTTGGATATTTCCACGATATGTTACATGATGATGTGTCCATTTTTGCTCTTATGTATTCAGAATTTCTTTACCCATAAGTGGCTCGACCTGCTCCATAAAATCTATGTTCTGTTGATGCTGCTGATTGTTCTGTTGATTTCAACTGCCGAAATTGCAGTTTATGACGAATGGAAAACCAAATTGCATTATAAAGCCTTGTTGTATATTATGCATCCTTCCGAGATACTTTCTACAGCACCAACATGGCAATTAATAGTGTTTTTATTATTTTTCTTGATACAAGTAGTAACGTATTTCTATCTGTATCTGAAGTTGTTTTTTTATAAAATTGTGATACATAAACGCAACTATTTGTTTGCAGGAATCTTTGTTGTACTGACTCCAGCTTTGCTATTTTTAGGGATGCGCGGAGGGTTTCATCAAATTCCAATCAACCAAAGTCAATCGTATTTTTCAAACCATGATATATTGAATCTTACCTCAGTGAATTCAGGATGGAATATAGTGAGTAGCATACGGCAGAATTATGAATATCTGGATAAAAATCCGTATCAATATTATGATTTGAATGAGGCAAAGCAGACCGTAAAAGATATGTTTAATATGAAAAACGACAGCACCACGCTTGTAGTAAAAACTCAACGTCCAAACATTGTATTGTTCATTCTTGAAGGGTGGTCTGCATCGCTCATCGAGAGCCAAGGGGACAAAGAAATCACTCCATTCTTTCATGAACTGGAGAAAAACGGTGTGTTATTTACGAATATATATTCGAGTGGAACACGCTCGCAAGAAGGAATGGCAGCCATTTATAGTGGCTTTCCTGCGCAAACAATCACCACAATTGCACAGGAACCTGAAAAATACAGTAAGCTCCCCAGTTTGAATAAAAAAATTAAAGCGCAAGGATATTACTCATCATATTATTTTGGCGGGCAACTCATATATGGCAATATAAAAAGCTATTTATCCTTTAATGAAATGGATAAAATTGTTGAGGGCAATGATTTCCCATCTTCGCTTCCACATGGTAAACTTGGAATTCATGATGAATATACCTTCCCATATTTTATGAAAGAACTTGGCAAGCAAAAACAACCTTTCTTTTCATCCATTTTCACCATGAGTACCCATTCTCCTTATGATTTTGATATGAAAGAAAAGATACATTGGGCACCATTTGAAAAAGCGTATGTAAATTCAGCATATTATTCGGACAATTGCTTGCGAAACTTTTTTGCTGAAGCACAAAAACAAACCTGGTTTGACAACACTTTGTTTATTTTGATTTCCGACCATGGACATAGTTCGTATCCCAATTATGAGTTTTGTTCGCCCGAGTATCATAAAATTGTTTTCATGATGGCAGGGAATGTGATTAAAGATGAATTTAAAGGAAAAAAGGTAGAAAAAATTGGTTCGCAAGTGGATTTGCCTGCTACGCTTCTTGGTCAAATGGGATTGACGCATCATGAGTTTGAATGGAGTAAAGATTTGCTGCAAAAGAATGGTCCTGAATTTGCTTTTTATGATTATTACAATGCTTTTGGATTGGTGAAACACGGAGCGGCTTATGTGTTTGATGTGCGTAGCAATAGCAATTGGTTGCTTCGAATAGATTCCACAGCCAATATCAACGAATCATTTTTGCAAAAACAAGCTAAATCCTACATGCAATGTGTGTTTCAGGAATACATGGATTTTTGATTTTTAAATGAAAAGGAATATGATATTTATACTTTCAGAAAGGGTTCTGAGCAATAATATTTAATGAAAACAGTTATTTGTATTCAAAAAAACACTAATTTTGCAACATGTTTAAAAATACCCGAATCATAGTAGCTGTTTTAGCCCTGTTAACAGGGATTTTGATGTATTCTTGTAGCGAATATCGCAAAGTTCTGAAAGGTACGAATATCAATCAAAAGTATGCAACTGCTGTGGCTTTATATGAAAAAGATGACTTTCATCGTGCCATGACCTTGTTTGATGAGTTATTAATTTATTACCGAGGTACAGATACTTCCGAGAAAATCAATTATTATTTTGCCTATTGTTATTTTGGTGAAGGAGATTTTTTGCAAGCCGGATATTATTTCACGAAATTTACTTCCACATTTCCGACAAGTAAGTATGCAGAAGAATGTCAGTATATGTCTGCCTATTGCCAATATATGTTTACGCCGAAATATAGTCTCGATCAAACAATTTCTGTGGATGCTATTAAGCAGTTTCAGCTTTTCATAAACGCTAATCCGAAAAGTAAGCGTGTGGATAAATGCAACGAATTGATAGATGAGTTGCGTGGGAAACTTGAACGGAAATCTTATGAAACGGCGAAACTCTATTATAAAATAGAGAACTATCAATCGGCTTCCATTGCATTTAAGAATTTGTTGAAAGATTTTCCTGATACAAAATATAAAGAGGAAGCGTATTATTATATCCTTGTTTCGAGTTATTATTATGCGATGAATAGTATTGAATCGAAAAAGAACGAACGGTTGGTGAATGCCAAAGATGCTTATAGCTCTTTGTTTGCTGCATTTCCGCAAACGACATTTATAAAGGATGCAAAGAACATTATGAAAAATGTTGAAAAGGAATTAACCAAGATGTCGGACAAACAAAAACAAATAACAGAAACAAAAAAACCAAGTAAAATATAAATCAAAACCAATAAAGCTGAAATGGATAATAAGAAAATTAAGACCGGAACACTTGCAATTACACGAAACATCAGTGATTTCAGAAAAGGCACCGGAAACATTTATGAAACACTTGTGATTTTATCGAATCGTGCAAATAAGATTTCGACAGAATTGAAAGAAGAGTTGGCATCAAAAACAGAAGAATTTGGTGTCCCTGCCGACAACTTAGAAGAAATCTTTGAAAATCGTGAACAAATCGAAATTGCAAAATATTACGAACGCTTACCAAAGGCAACTTTGATGGCAATACAAGAATATCTGACAGGAAAATTGTATTTCCACAATCCTGCTAAAGAAAACCCTATGGACTTTTAATTTGTGGATATGCTTAAAGGCAAGAAAATCATTATTGGGATAACTGGGAGTATTGCAGCCTACAAAATACCCATCCTGATTCGTTCTTTGATTAAAGAAGGAGCGGAGGTGAAGATAGTGGCTACTAAAAATGCCTTGGAATTTGTTACTAAGATTACCTTAGAAACTCTTTCGAAAAACAAATTGTATTACGATGTTTTCGATAAAGACAATGATTATTCCACCGAACATATCAGCATGGCAGAATGGGGCGATGTGCTCATAGTTGCTCCTGCAAGTGCTAATATCATTGGGAAATATGCCAATGGCATTGCCGACAATGTTCTTTCCACTTTGCTGTTGGCTTTCACTAAGAAAGTATTTATTGCTCCTGCCATGAATACGGGGATGTATAAGAGTTTTCCTGTTCAAAAGAACATGAAATATCTGGAAGCAAGCGGAATTGCTTTTATTGCTCCGGGCTATGGAGATTTGGCTTGTGGCACCGTGGGCGATGGTAGGATGGAAGAACCTGCGAAAATCGCCGAAATTTTATCAGAATACTTAAATAGGGGACAGGATTTAAAGGATAGAAAAGTACTTATTACGGCGGGTCCCACTCAAGAAAGCATAGACCCTGTTCGATACATTAGTAATCATTCGTCCGGCTTGATGGGATTTGAACTTGCTAAAAATTGTGCAGAGCGGGGAGCCTTGGTTACACTCATTGCTGGTCCTGTAAGTTTCACTGTTACGATGCCAAATATACTGCGAATTAATGTGGTTACTGCCGAACAAATGAAAGCCGCCTGCTTGGGACATTTCGAGCATAATGATATCACAATTATGGCTGCCGCAGTTGCTGACTACACATCGGAAGTGATTGCTGCCAAGAAACTAAAGAAACAACCGGAAAAAATCTCTATTAAATTCGTGAAGACCCCCGATATTCTTGCGGAATTGGGCAAAAGGAAACGTAGCGACCAAATGTTAGTAGGTTTCGCTTTGGAAACCGACAACGAATTGAAAAATGCTAAATTGAAAGTGAAAAATAAAAACCTCGATTTCATCGTTCTTAATTCTTTGAGCGATAAAGGAGCCGGATTTAAACACTTTACGAATAAAATCACCATCATCAACAAGGACTATGCTATGAAAGTTTTTGATTTGAAACCTAAAAGTAAAGTAGCCGTTGATATTGTCAATGAAATTGTTGCTACCTATAAAAAATAAGATATGAAAAAGGTATTCTTTGCATTAATTGTTATTCTTGTAACTACCCTACATACTCATGCACAGGAGTTATTGTGTACGGTATCGGTTAATTCATCACAAATCAGCGGAAGCGATAAGTCAATTTATGAAGATTTACAAACGGCTATAAAGGAATTTTTGAACACCCGCAAATGGACCAATTATACCTATAGCACGGAAGAAAAAATTGATTGTAATATATTTATCAACATCACCGAACGGGTTTCGGATCAGGAATTCAAAGGAACCATACAGGTGCAGTCGCGTCGTCCGGTGTTTGGTACATCTTATTTCTCGCCCTTGATTAATCTGATTGACAAAGACCTTTCTTTTAAATATATTCAAAAACAAGCGTTGGAATATGATGATAACAATATCTACTCGAATCTGACTGCCGTTTTGGCATATTATGCCTATATCATCATCGGCATGGATTTCGATTCGTTTTCGCTCAAAGGGGGTTCGCAGTTTTATACTAAAGCTCAGAACTTGGTGAATCTATCGCAGAATGGTGGCGAAAAAGGTTGGAAGTCTTTTGAAAGTAAGAAGAATCGCTACTGGCTTGTCGAGAACTTATTAAACGATTCTTATGGCGGCATACGCGAATGTATGTATTATTACCATTTGAAGGGTTTTGATGTGTTGAAAGATGATTTGATGCAGGGTAGAGCTGCGATAACCACCGGCATAGAAAAACTGCAATATGTGGCAAAACAAACTCCAAGCTTGTATTTGGTTACTATATTTATGGATACCAAACGCGACGAAATCATCAATGTCTTTTCGCAAGCTCCCATATCCGACAGACCACGTGTGGTGAATATGTTGAAAGATATAGAGCCTGCACATTCCAACGATTTCAACACTAAAATTCTGAACGCAAAGTAAATTTCTGTCATTATGCTCAAAAGTCTTTCAATCCGCAATTATGCTTTAATTGATGCGCTTGAAATAGACATTTCGGCAGGATTTACCACCATTACCGGCGAAACCGGTGCGGGCAAATCCATCATTTTAGATGCCCTTTCACTCATTATTGGTCAACGTGCCGATGCCCAAGTGCTCCTTGACAAATCAAAGAAGTGCGTCATTGAAGCTTGTTTTGATATAGCGAATTACCATCTTACGGAGTTCTTTAAACGAAACGAACTTGATTTTGATGCGACGCTGTTGATTCGTAGAGAAATTAATCCTGAAGGCAAGTCGCGTGCATTTATCAATGATACCCCTGTGAACGTGTCGCAATTGAAGGAATTGGGCGATAAGTTGATTGATATTCATTCGCAACACAAGACGCTGCAAATTAACGAAACGGAATTTCAATTGTATGTGATTGACAGTTATGCAGGGATTTTGGATGAGGTGAAGGCATATAAGAGCAAATTCATTCATCTGCGCGAGCAAAAAAAGGAGTTGCAGCACTTGAAGGAAACCGAAGCGAAAGCTAAAGCCGACAATGATTATTATACCTTTTTATATACGGAACTTGAAACCGCGAATTTGATAGAAAATGAGCAGACCGATTTGGAACAGGAGCTTGATTTGTTGAATCATGTGGAGTTGATTAAATCAACACTCAACAAAGCACTCTATGCACTGAACCATGCGGAAAACAACATCTTACAACAGGCAGTATCTATCCATAATCAACTTACACAAATCGCCGCTTTTGATAAAGACCTTGAAGAAAACGCACAACGTCTCCATTCTCTCAACATTGAATTGAAAGATATTACCGCCGAGTTGGAACGCATTGAGGAACGCACTTTGTTTAACCCTGAACGTAGCGAACACATCAATTTGCGTTTGAACGAACTGTATCGTTTGCAGCAAAAACATCGCGTCAGCACGGTGAAAGAACTGATGGACATCCGCAATGATTTGGACAATAAGATACAAGATAGTGCTTCTTTGGAGACAAAAATAAAGACTTTGGAAACCGCTATTCAAGTCAAGGAAAAAGATTTGTTGACTGCGGCAGAGACGCTTTCGCTGAAACGCAAGAAGGTTTTTGCAGAGATTGAACAAAAAGCAGTGCAGATATTAATCAAGTTGGGGATGCCCAATGTGCGGGTAAAAACCGAAAATAATCGCTCTGTGGTGATGAAAGAACATGGGCTGGACGACATCGTGTTCACGTTTTCGGCTAACAAAGGTTCGGAGATGAAAGCCATAGATAAAGTAGCATCGGGCGGCGAATTGTCGCGATTGATGTTGGCGTTCAAGTCGCTGATTTCCGAAAAGAAGTTGTTGCCCACCATCATTTTCGATGAAATTGATTCAGGCGTATCGGGCGAAGTGGCTTCACAAACGGGTTTGATAATGAAGAAACTATCTGAGGGTATGCAGGTGATAGCCATCACGCATTTGCCCCAAATTGCCGCCAAAGGCACTACACACTTTCAGGTGTATAAAGTTAGCGATAAACATTCCACTTACGTGAAGATTAGAACCCTCGAAGCGCAGAGTAGGGTAGAAGCCATCGCCGAAATGCTGAGCGGAAACAATATCACTGAGGCTTCGTTGGTTACGGCAAGGGAATTGCTTGGTCATTAGGGGGGCATTTATTGTCATCCCGGCACTTTGTGTGCGGGACAGGTTAGGTCATTTAGTCATTCATGGTCATCCCGACATTACAAGTGCAGGACAGGTTGCATCATTGCATAATTCTATCATTATATCATTCCACCATTCTATCATTATATCATCCCGACATTACATGTGCGGGACAGGTTGTATAATTCTATCATTATATCATCCCGACATTCCCGACATTCCATGTGCGGGACAGGCACATGTGCGGGACAGGTTGCATCATCCCGACACTCCGTGTGCGGGACAGGTTGCATCATTGCATAATTATATTATTCTATCATTATATAATTGCATCATTGCATAATTATATCATTGTATAATTATATCATTGCATAATTATTTAGATGTTTTTCTTCCCGAAACCCCCGTGTTTACTTCCTTTCATTCATCATTATTCTTTTCTTTTCAACTTTTTTTAAGAAAATGCTTGCATCTATCATTTTCTGTAGTATATTTGCAAAATATTTCAGTGAGAAAAATGGTGTAGTAAAAATGTAATCTAACAACTCATGATCAGTAAGTTTCATAGTAATTGTGGTGCTCTTGATTCCATTAAAAATGATGGAGTGAAACACTTTTATAGTAATCTTACCTCATATAGTTTTACGAATTTATCCGAAGTTTTATGTTGCCACAGCTTTCATCACAAGGCGAGTAACCAGAAGGCATCAAATCGTATTTCTCCTACCGAATCCATCATCTTATATAGCACTTTTATCAGTTATTCCTGCGATATTTCGCGTGTTATACCCTATTTTTACAGCTTGGGCAGTCACCATTCAAGCTTGGGCAGTCACCATTCAAGCTTGGGCAGTCACTATTCATGCTTGGGCGGTCACCATTCCAACTTGGGCGGTCATCATTCCAACTTGGGCGGTCACCATTCCAACTTGGGCGGTCACCATTCCAACTTGGGCAGTCACCATTCCAACTTGGGCGGTCACCATTCCAACTTGGGCAGTCACCATTCCAACTTGGGCAGTGACCATTCCAACTTGGGCGGTCATCATTCAAGCAGGTGCAGCGACTCTTCCAACTTCAAAATTGATTGGTTTGCCTTCTCCAAAGATATTTTTATCTATATAAATAAAACAATTATCTTGTCGAAACAAATGCTTAGGTGTTATGCACTCCATTTTAACTTCACGGCTGCCTACCCTTGACTAAAGGAGTATCGCATCTCCAAACCTTAAAATTAAACAATTCATATTTATTTGATAGTTCTTTAAACATATAATTATAGGGTTTGAAATCAAAAAATGTATGGATACACAAAGAAAAATATAAATTAAATGAAAAAAAAATACAATTATGAGTTCAATAAAAGAACAAACAATCATAACATTAAAATCAAAGGATGCTCCGAAAGATAACAGCATTCAGATTGGTGCCGTCGCCACATTGATGAGCAACAGCGAAAATTTAACTGTTAAAAATGCAGGCGTTGCTTTGCTACCCTTTAGCGGCACCATCAACAGCTCGGTGGTGAACAACAAAAAAGCACACGACGATGCCGAAACTGCCACTACAACAATGCATCAAGCTAATGATAATGGCGTTGTAAAATATAATGAGGCAGCAAAAATAGTGATGTTAGCTTTTCCGAACAACCCCGATATGTGGGCAGCTTTGGGATTTGATGTTAGCAGCGGCACGGCTCACAACCAAACAG
>CAIWVT010000210.1 GCA_903916135.1 uncultured bacterium | reverse complement strand
CATAATTTTATAATGGTTACCTTTACACCATAAGGTTGTTAATTATTGGTTTTTAAATTGTTTGGTATATATTCAAATATTGTAGTTATAGGGCATTAAACAGGAATTCTCACCCCGCATTTTACCCTATCCGAAACCTCATTGAATTTCTTGACAATTTCAGCACATAGATCGATTCCCTCTCTTGTGCATAGTAGGTCAAGATAAATAACAATGTCAGCAGCTTCTTTGCCAATTTTTTCACGATATTGAGCAGCAGCATAAGCATTGTTGTATTCTGGATTATCACTTGCATTTTCTGGTCGCTTGTGAAAATCTCCACGTTCAACCTTTTTTACAATGTTGCACAATTCGCCAGTTTCACCAGCGATAGCATTGCTCCATTGGCTCAATGACCAATCAGATAATTTCGTTTTGAAACCTTCAATGCTTTGTTTTTCATTTACTTTTTTTAATTCGTTTAAAACGTTCATCATAATGGCATGTTTCTAATTGTTATACTTAATTCTCTTAAACTTAATTTTGGTTTATTTATATTCTGCTTATTAGTGTTTTCTTTATCTCCCTGAAGTAGAGTTTTACTATGTACTTTACTCAACTTAAATACCCAAAAATAGCAATGAAACTTTCTGGCATGAAATTGATTTGTCATCGAAATAATTCGGGTTTTCGATAACAAAACAAACAAATCAACAGCTTTAAAACCATACTTTATAGCAAAATCATGTATCGTTATGTGATTAAAATAGTTTCTACCACCATAAGTTAAGTCCTGACATTTAATAATTAAATAGCCTCTGTTTTTTATTACTCTCGAAAACTCTTTAATGGATTTTTCGTATTCAGATAACAAATTTTCTATTCCTTTTATGCTACCAAATCGAAGATTCATTTTATATTCACCTCCTAACACTTGATGTTGTGCTATGAATGGCGGATCGTACATCAATGATTTTATTTCTCCAGTCTTAAGTGGTAAATTTGTAGAACAAGCTTCCATCACATCCGGTAGCTGTGGAAACTTATCGAATTTTAATCGAGGCTTCGGGATATTTTTATAAAAACCACCTGTGGAGTATGTGCAATCACATTCAATTCCATCAGGAGAGTATAATTTTATGATATCGCCTATTATTTCCGTTTGCGAATAGGATGTGCTTTGTATTAGTTTTTCACCTGATTTAAGTGTCTGCATCGTATTATTGATTTACTGCATTTTGCATGTTAGCTAAAATATCTTTCAACTGGTTAATGACTGGTTCTATAATAATTTTTGCCCATTGGGGAGGAACTGCGTTACCAATCATTTTCACCTGGTCTTTTTTCGATATTTTCAGCAATGGATGTGTGAAATATCCTTTCGGAAATGTTGATATGGATGTAAGTTCTTCGGAGGTTAAAAATCTCATTTTAATATCAAATTCATGCAACATCGTATCAATATCTGTAGTTATAACAGCCTGTTTGTTTGTGCCGGTTGTAATCGTGCCTAACGGTTTATCAATACTTTGATTTTGTGTCTCAGGTCTATTGCTTGAATTGAAAATTGTTGAAATAGTTTGCAATGGGCTTTCCAATGAGTTTACATTTGCAGCGGGGTTATTATTGCTATTATACTGTGGACTTATAAATTTAGCTTTAACATTTACAAGTGCATTATGGTCAACTGTCGTAATTGTTGGTAATGGAACGTCAAGGTATGTTGCATGAACTCCTTTATAATTTTGAATTAAAAATTTGCGTTCAACAGTTATCAAATGTTTGCTATTTTCTGTTGTTATAGTATTAGCAGGTCCATCTATGGAATGAGCTGTATCATCTCGGGTATAATAATCTGCAATAAATTGTTTTTTATCAATCGTAATTAGTTGTTTTGTTTCCCTTGTAAGTTGTGGATTTATCGGTTCATCCAATGTGTTATAATTATCCGTATGGCAATGGTCGGAAATAAATTGCATTTTTTCGCAGGTAATAAGAGCATGACGAATTATTGTTGTTATCGTATTTAATGGTTTTTCTACCGATTGAACATTAGTTCCAGTACCATAATACTGTATTATCATTTGCAGATTTCCATACAAATCAGGGTAGAGCTTCTTTATGCCTCCAGCAATGCGTTTTAATGAGTTTTCACATAGAGGAGTGCGCTTTCCTTTTTTAACATCAGGATTATATTTGCGTCCGAAGATGCTATTACCTTCATTTTCGAGGTCAATATATTCCCTACAAGGCTCCCATTTTTTCAACCCATTTGCACCTGTTTTGTGATGTGTCTTTTCAGCCCATTCCACATTAATATTTAACTCTGTTTTTGTGAAAAAAGCAAAATAGCGCACCCTACGTGTAGGTATGCCATAATCGGCAGCATTATTAATACTTTCGGAATATTGATAACCAAGTGAACAAATTGTCTGCTTCCATCGTTCAAATTCTTCTCCTTTACGTTGTTTGTCGGGCTGTCCATTTTTAGCTATGGGTGCCCATTCTTTAAATTCTGGTACATTTTCAATCCCAATTACTAAGGGTTTTGAATGTTTGATGTATCTGATCAACTCCCATCCCAAGGTGTAGCTGCCTATGTTTTTTTCGGCTCCACCTTTTGCTTTACTAAATTGGGTGCATTCGATTGAAGCCCATAAAAACATCACCGGTGACATTTCACGTTCGTTCTGTTTAGTAAAATCAGCCCAATAATGTTTGATGCCACGATTATTGAACATATTCGTTCGGATACATTTTTTGTTGTGGTTCAAAACCCATGATACTTTTACTCCCGGAATTTGCTTGATGGCATAAGTGACTCCACCGCCACCTGCTAAACAATCTCCTACAGTTATTTCAATTTCTTGATTTGTCATTTTTAAATTACAATATTTAGTGTTTTTAAAAAAATCCACGAATTGAACTAACTATTCAAATAATTATTTACTTTGCGTTGAGCATTTTTTTCATTAAGAGCTATTACTGTTACTCCTGAAATGGTAAACTGTTTGCACCCTCGTGACAATAAATTGTACTCGTATTTTGATTTAGCTCTTAATCTATCATGCTCTGTAGCGCGTTTTGGCTCTTTTGCTGTTCCTCTTTTGTGTTGTGACAAATTTCCTTTGTTGAAGCCAAACATTGTTAAACTAAATAAATCTATAATATTTCTTACTAATTTCATTTTTTGTCCTCCGTTTTTTTACTTTTGATTATTTTTTTGATTATTTTCTTGATTAAAAGGTTAAATACAATTCTACGCTCACTTCTAATTTTGCAGTCTTTTCGTAAAAATGATGCTGTATAGATTTGTTCGTTGGGTAGCGACCATTGAACGGTCACATATCTTACTCTTTTTTTCCTCCATTTTCTTACCAAGATGGCTGGTTTGTTATAACCTCTAACTTTTACATAGTGTTTCATAGGCTTTTTTTTATTTATAAGTATTAAATTAATGTTGATTGAATATTATATCCTTTACTTGATAGTTCCTGTAGGTATTGACCTATTTTAACACCATTGGGATTATCAGGGAT
>CAIWVT010000209.1 GCA_903916135.1 uncultured bacterium | reverse complement strand
TTTTAGGAATTATGTGGATAAATATATTGTTTCGGAGATAAATTATCATAGTTTTTTGCGCCCCTTGCAGGAGTTGCAAATTGGGTATTTGTTTTCGGGGTATGAGCAGTATTTCTCGGTTTTTAAGAGTTGTAATGTGGGCAGTAAGACGGATATTTGGTGTTGTGCGTGTCCGAAATGTTTGTTTGCGTTTATCATCTTGTCGCCCTTTATAGCGATGGAAAAGTTGGAGGAGATTTTTGGGGAGAATTTGTTGGATAAGCGTCAGTTGAGGAATTATTTTAATCAACTGATAGGGGAGGAAGCTGTGAAACCGTTTGAATGTATAGGGACGGTGGAGGAAGTGAATGTGGCGCTGTGTATGATAGTGGGGAATTATAATGGTGATACGCCGTATTTGTTGCAGTATTATAAGGGCTTGGATGCATACGAAAAGTATCGGAAATATAATCCCATGAAAAGCATGGACAGCTTTGAAGGGCTGCATTATTTGAATCAAGAGGAGGCAGATGTGCTAAAGAATGCGTTGTTATGTTGGAACAATTAAAGGCGTTTTTCGAGGGTAAATCCATAGTGATACTCGGCTTCGGCGTTGAGGGGAAGGCTACGTATAGACTTATCAGAAGGCTGTTGCCTGAGATGGAGATTGTGGTGGCAGATGGTAATGAGAAGGCTGATATGGCTGAAATTGCGCAAGGCGATGTGCATTGTAGGTTTCAAGTGGGCGAAAACTATACTGATAATTTGACGGATTTTGATATGGTTATAAAAAGTCCGGGCATTTCGATGAAGGAATTGCCGAAAATTGATGAGGAAAAACTGACGTCGCAAACGGAATTGTTCATACGTTTTTATAGAAATCAAATCATCGGCATCACAGGCACCAAAGGGAAAAGCACGACTTCGAGTTTGATTTATCATCTCATCAAACAGCATAGTGATGACTGTGTTTTGGTGGGCAACATCGGGACGCCGCCTTTCGAAATCATAGATTCGATAGGCAAGGACACGATTGTAGTGTATGAACTTTCGTCGCATCAGTTGGAGCATATCAAAGTTTCGCCGCATGTGGCGATATTGTTGAATTTCTTTCAGGAGCATTTGGATCATTATGCTTCGTACGAAAAATATCAGGAAGCGAAGTTCAATATTGCCCTTCATCAGACGGCTGAGGATTTTTTAATCTATAATTATGATTATGCATTGATTCGTCAGTGGATTGAGAAATCGGAATTGACATCAACTTTGATTCCGTTTTCGCTAAACACTAAGTTGAAGCGGGGGGCTTTTGCAAAGGATTCCACCATATATCAAATTGATAGAAATGATTTGGAATACATCTTTAATTCTGAAGGCACACAACTCAAAGGAAGACATAATTTTTTGAATATCATGGCGGCGGTGTGTGCTGCAAAGTTATGTATAGTTCCTGACGATAAAATAAGCAACGGTTTGAAGAGTTTTCAACCTTTGGAACATCGGATAGAATACGTTGGGACTTATGAGCAAATAAAATATTATAATGATTCTATATCCACGATACCGGAAGCGACGATGGCTGCTGTCAATGCCTTGAAGGATGTGGACACTTTGATCTTGGGCGGTTTCGATCGCGGAATTTGTTATGATGATTTGATGGATTTTGTTGAGAATATTGAAGTTAGCAACGTGATTTTTATGGATGAGGCAGGCAAGAGAATGCGGGATATTTACCTCAAGAAGAGCTATGGAAAGAAAAATATTTTTAGTGTTGATACGCTAAAAGAAGCCGTAGGGCTTGCAAAGCAGCATACTGCGAAACGCAAAATATGCCTATTATCGCCGGCAGCGGCAAGTTATGGAATGTTTAAGAATTTTGAAGAAAGGGGAGAAGCATTTAAGCAAATAGTAAGAATATGATTCTTACTATTTGACTTTAAAAAGATTATTCAGTAGTTTCTGATTCTTCTTTTGCTTTCTTGCTTACCTTTTTCGCTTTGGCTGTTTCGTCGGTTACTTCAGCTTTAGGCGCTGCGACTTTTTTTACTTTTTTCTCTACAACTTCCGTTGTTTCATAAGTTTTTGCAACAGCAGCAATAGCATCAAAAGCTTTCACTTTTTTCTTTGGTCTTCTTACTCCGCAGCTTCCCATAAAAATTTTGCCACGTTTTGTTTTTTTATCACCTTTTCCCATTATAAATATGTTTATTAAAGTTCAGTTTGCAAAAATAGCAAAAAATGTTGGATGAAGGCATAAAATAATCAGAATTTATGCAAATTTCTTTTTGAACTCTTTTTCTAAGAGCACGGAATCGCGGATACTGTTTTTTAGCCATTGCAGTTTTATGTCCATAATTTCCTGTTCGCTGAGCTGCCAATTGATGTTTGATTTTCTCAAACGTTGCGTAAGTGTAAATAAACAAATGGCTGCCGACACTGAGATGTTGTAGCTTTCGGTGAATCCAAACATCGGAATCTTGACAAAAGCATCGGCATTGTCAATGACATCTTTGCTGATGCCTTCAAGTTCGGTTCCGAAGAAAAGAACGGTTTTGGAATCCAATGGGAGCTCATCAATCAAACAGTCATCTTTGTGGGGAGTAGTTGCAACAATGCGGTAGCCTTGCGTTCTTAAATGTTCGATGCACGCGATGGTATTATTTTCTGCCGCATTATATTTTATCAAGGATAACCACTTTGATGACCCCATAGCCACATCGTCGTTCACCTGATATTGGTAGTCTTTTTCGATGATATGGATGTCTTGTATGCCTGTGCAATCGCAGGAGCGGAGCACGGCACTGGCATTATGTGGTTGATAGACGTCTTCGAGAGCAATGCTGATGTGTCGCGTTCGCCATTTGATGACTTGATTAAATCTTTCGAGCCTGTTATCGGTAACAAACTCGCTTAAAAATTCAGTCAATGACTGCTTGTAATTTTTTTTCATAAAAAAAAAGTCCCGAATTACTTCGGGACTCAATTTTGCTTAAGCAATGTTTTTAAACATTACCTGATAATTCATTACCAGCTTTAAATTTTACAACTTTTTTAGCTGCGATGTTGATTTCTTTTCCTGTTTGAGGATTGCGTCCGGTTCTTGCAGCTCTTTCAGCCACTGAGAAAGATCCGAAACCAACTAATGCTACTCTTTCGCCTGCATTTAATGCGCCAGAAGTTGCTTTAATAAAAGAATCTAATGCTCTTTTTGCATCAGTTTTGCTCATGTTGGCTTCTTCAGCCATTGCGTTAATTAATTCTGCTTTGTTCATGTTTTTAAATTTTTAATTATAAATTAAATTAATTTAATGAATGTGGTGCAAAGTTAATATAAAATTGAGTAATAGCAAGCGTTTGAGCGCAAAAAGCCCTATTTTGTTAATAAAACAGGCACTTTGTTGAAAACTTTCCAAGCACAGCAAGCTTTTCAGACGTTTTTTGATGAATTTATGAGGCAATCCAATGTTCGTTTATTTTGAAGCCTCTTAGCAAATCATCCACTTTCATCATCTTTTTTCCTGGTAGTTGCACCTCTTTCAAATCGAGAAAACCATTGGATGCAAAAATGCGAAAATATTTATGATGGTCGGTCTCTATACTGCCTGAGTTTTCCTTTTTATCGGTAAGATGAAATTCTGAATGGAATATTTTTAATGAAAAGGAGGCTCCATTTGGCGAAATCAACTCCGTGAAGGCTCCCGGTGTATAACTTAATCCTCTCACCTGATTTTGGATTTTTGCCACATCATTATTCCAATCAATCCGACAATGCTCTTTAAAAATCTTTGGAGCTTTTTTTAATTGAGATTGATTTGCGGATAAATTTTGCTGGTCAATAGAATTATAATTGCCACTTAGAAGCATTTTAATTGTGTCTAAGACCAAAACTGCACCGTCAACTTTCATCAGGTCGTATAAATCACTTGCATTATAAGATGGCTTTATATCCATGATTTTTTGCAAGAGTATCTTTCCTTCATCAATCTTGTTATTCAACAAAAAAGTGCTAAGTCCCGTCTGGGTTTCTCCATTCATGATAGCCCAATTGATGGGTGCCGCGCCTCTATATTGTGGTAGGAGGGAGGCATGGAGATTGAAAGAGCCTATTGTAGGCATTTCTAAAAGAATATCTGGAATTTTGCGAAATGCAACGACGATAATTATGTCAGGACTTATTTCTTTAATGGTAGTGATAAAACTTTCATCCGAAAGATTTTCGGGCTGAAGTATGTTTAGGTGTTGCGAAGAAGCGAATTGTTTGACGGCAGATTCATGGAGTTGCAATCCTCTACCGGAAGGTTTGTCGGGAGTGGTTACAACGGCTTCAACTGTATATTTTGCGCTGAGTATCTGCCGAAGCGATTCCACAGCAATTTCAGGCGTACCCATGAAAACAATGCGTACATCTTTCATAAAATATAAGTATTAATTATTGGCGTCTAATCTATCGCGCAAATGTAACATTTTGATAGCAGCAGCAGCAGCTTCAA
>CAIWVT010000208.1 GCA_903916135.1 uncultured bacterium | reverse complement strand
TTGAATTATAAATATGTTCCCTTCATTAGAAAAAAATCCGTAGTCCCCCCTGACGAAAATTTAAAAATTGACCAACCTTATTATCAGAAAATTACAGATGGATAGCTGCAATGTGGGTTCAGCCCGCTGAAACTAAAATTCAATTCAGCAATACGAGGTTCGGGGAAAGAAAACTTCAGTGGATTGCCTTTTTTTGCGTTCTCGTCTATCATCTGTCCGCCCGGATATGGAAGACCAAGTATCTTCGCCGCCTTGTCGAAAGCCTCCCCTGCTGCGTCGTCTATGGTTTTCCCGATGATTTCAAAAGAAGAAAAACTTTTTACCAAAACTATTTGCGTATGTCCTCCCGAAACAATTAAACAGAGATACGGAAACTTTGGCACGCTTTTCTCCGTATCCTTCTCCAAAATAAAATGTGAAAGGATGTGGGCTTCAAGGTGATCTACTTCAACCAAAGGAATATTCAGCGCTAATGCCATGGCTTTAGCGAAAGAAGTTCCCACTAAAAGAGAGCCTAATAAACCGGGTCCGCGTGTAAAAGCAATTGCTGATAATTGTTTTTTTTGTACATTTGCTTTTTGAAGGGCATCTTCGATCACGGGAACGATGTTGATTTGGTGTGCTCTGGAAGCATATTCCGGAACAACACCGCCAAAGTTTTTGTGGATGTCTTGATTAGCAATAACATTCGACAACAGTACGTTATTAGTAACCACTGCGGCAGACGTATCATCGCAAGAAGATTCAATACCAAGGATGTAAGAGCACATGAGTTAAAAATAAAAAATTAAAGATATAAAAAAAGTCTTCAAAATAGTAATAATTCTTTATGCAGTTATATTTGTGCTGCCCGGTAGTTTTTTTATATTACTGCAAAGCAATATAGTACAGACGTATTTGGGACATAAAATCTCTACATATCTTTCCGAAAAATATCACACAGAGATTTCAATCGGGCAGGTTGACGTGCGTTTTTTTATGGATGTGGTGTTGAAAAACGTGTATGTTGCCGACAATCACAAGAATGCTTTGCTGAAATCTGACAAAATTCAATTGGATTTGGATGATTTCACCTTGGCAACAAATTATGTCAGCATAAACAAATTGTCGTTTGATAATACTTACTTCAATTTGCGGAGATACAAAAATGAAGATAAAACCAATCTTCAGAACTTTGTTGCCCTTTTTGGAAGCGATACTTCTTCCTCGAAGAAGCATTATGAATATCCTTTGAAGATAAAAATCAAGCAACTTTCTTTCGAGAATTCAGGCTTTTCTTATGTAAATGAAAACAGAAGTCATAATAATAACGAAACCATTGATTTTGATGATATAAGCATCAACAAACTGCATATTGATATGCAAGACGTGGCTATCATCAAAGACTCGATTGCTGCCAATATTAAGAGTTTAACACTCAGTGATAAATGCGGTTTTACATTAAGTATGTTTTCAGGTTATGCTCATGTTTCCCAACGAAACATAATTGTGGACAATTTACGCATCATCACCCCCAATTCTAACCTTGATCTCGACCTAAAATTCGCCTATCAAAGCTTCGACGACTTCGATGATTTCGTCAATCAGATTGAAATGACGTCCACCATCCGCAAGACTGCCTTAAACTTTTTAGATATAGCCCATTTTGCAAAGGAATTATCAGGCATGAACGATAAAATCCTGTTCAGTTCCGATGTAAAAGGAAAGGTTAATAACCTAAAGATCAAGAATTTTAAAATGAGATATGGTAATAATACGGTGTTGGATGCTGATATTGCCATGAATGGGCTTCCCAACATTGAAGAGACCTATTCAAACATAAAAATCAGGAATCTATCCACGTCAGTGCGTGATATTAATAGCATTATCATCCCCTTACCGGAACGTAGAACAATGACATTGACCCTACCTGATATTTTAAAACGTCTTGGTAATGTAAATGTTAAAGGTATTTTTACGGGATTCTATTCTAACTTTGTTGCTAAAGCGGCTATAAAGACGGATGTCGGAAATGCTTCATCTGATATCATTGTGGGTAATTCTGATAAGATACTTACATACAACGGGAAGATTAAAACTGAGAACTTCAATTTAGGTTTATTCACAAGTGCGTCGGATTTGTTGGGTAAAGTAAGTATTGATGCACAGATCATTGGATCGGGTTTTACCTATAAAACGGCTTCTTTCAAAGTGAATGGAAAGATGGATTTGTTTGAATTCAAGAAGTATAACTACACTAATATTGAACTCAATGGCGGCTTAGACAAGATGGTTTACACAGGTTTAATTGATATTTTGGACAATAATTTAAAGATGCATTTTGATGGTTTATTGAACCTAAATGACTCATTGGCGGCTTCTAATTTCACTGCTAAGATTGCTTATGCCAATCTGAAGAACTTAAAACTATTGCCAAAAGATTCCATTTCTGAATTTAGTGGAGAGCTAAAAACTGACTTCAAAGGAAGCAACATTGACAACTTGGAAGGGAACATTTTTGTGGATAAAGCGCACTTTACACAGAATAAAAAGGTGTTTACATTGAATTCTCTAATGCTTGAAACCCATATAAATAATACAGGCTATCGTACGTTCGACTTAAAGTCGGATTATGTGGACGCTATTTTCAAAGGATATTTTGTTTTTAAGGAATTACCTACCTCTTTTAAGCGTTTTGTGTTGACGTATTTGCCGAGTTTTAATTTCAAGATTGACTCCACTGCCCCCTACAACCCGCGACAGGAATTTGAGTTTGTGATCAAACTATACAATGCTACCCCCGTGGTGCGTTACTTTATTCCTGATGCAAAGATTTCGGGCAACACGACTATAAGGGGAAATTTCAATTCTATAAACAATACGACGCTAATTGATGCCATTTCATCGGACATGACGTTCTATGGTAAGAAACTTGCTAATTGCAAGATTGACATCAAGGGAACGCCTGAAACCATCAATTTAACGCTTCATGCTGATTCGTTGAAGCTTTCGGATAGCACTTGGTTGCCTGATTTCAATTTCGCAACGCATGAGCTGAATGATAGTCTGCTGACGAGTATCCGTTGGAACAATTCGAAAACAAATAATCATAGTTCGGCAGACATCAATCTCTTCACCTACTTCTACCCTAACGCTCAGTCTATTATTGACTTTAAGAAATCTACACTTACCATAGATGATTCGGTTTGGTTGTTTAATACCCAAGGTAATGTTCGTTTCGATAGCACGGGGATTGCCTTCAATAAGATTGGTTTATATAGAAATGCACAAAATATTTCCATTAACGGCAATATCTCAAAGAATCCTTTGGCTGTGTTTTCGGTGAAGTTCGAGAATTTTGATGTTTCAAACTTTGATGGTATCATGAATGCGCAAGACTTTGATTTGGATGGTATCATTACCGGAAGTCTCTTTATCTCTGATATGTATGGCAAGACAAACTATTATTCGGATGTCAAGATAAAAGACTTTGGGTTTAATGGCGATAAGATTGGCGATGCCATCATTTTGAGTAAATGGGATTCGAAAAATAAAGGAATTAAGATTAATGCCGATGTGGACTATGTGGTTAATAGCGAAATTGTTAAACCTCTCTTTGTTACGGGTTATTATTATCCATCGAATGAAGCACAAAACTTCGATTTGGATATTAGTGCTACTAATCTTCATCTGAAGACTTTATCGCGATATATATCAAGCTTTGGAACTATCAATGGTGGTACGGCAACGGGGAAAATTAAACTAACAGGCACTAACGCCAATCCACAGTTGTTGGGCAATATGAAAGTATCGGGTGCTTTCCTGCATATCAATTATCTGAATACAACTTATTCTTTTGATTACGATAGCGTTAAAATAACAAATAGCGAATTTAGTTTTAAGAATATTAAAGTAAACGACCCACCTTACAGCAACTCAGCCGTGGTGAATGGCAAAATCACTCATACTAATTTCAAAAACTTAGGCATAGATATTTATGTGGTTCCGAAAAAGACTTTCTGCTTGAACACCAACCCTTCACTGAACGAAATGTTTTACGGGAAAGCTTTTGCAACGGGTAATATGCACATTTATGGCACGCCCCTGCAACTCAAAATGGATATTATTGCTAAAACTGAAAAAGGGACGCAGTTGTCTATCCCTATTGGGGGCACGGCTTCTTTGGCGACGAACGAATATATCACTTTTGTCAATAACAGTATGAAAATGACTGAGGAAGATCAAAAAGGGAAACAGCTTTCGGGCGTGGATGTTGATATGTTGATGAATGTTACGGACGATGCCGAAATTCAAATCATGTTTGACCCGAAAGCAGGGGACAGAATCAAAGGCAAAGGCAACGGGAATTTGCGGATGACGGTGAATCCTGATGGGCATTTGGGGCTGTTTGGTGATTATGTTATCTCGTCGGGGGATTATCTATTCACTTTTCAGAATATCATCAACAAACGCTTTATAATTGACGAGGGAGGCACAATAAAATGGAACGGAGATCCGTATAATGCAGACCTCGACATAACAGCACGATACAAACTGAAAGCTAATTTGGGCAGTTTGGGGGTTTCGATAGGCGATAGTAACAGAACTGTGAGCGTGGAATGTATCATTAAAATAAAAGATATACTTTCGAGTCCGAATTATACCTTTGAGGTGGACTTTCCTGCCTTGACGGATTTCGAAAAAGGACCTTATGTGTCGGCAATTAATCAAAATATCAACAACAATTTCTTGTCTTTGTTGGTTATTAATAGTTTTGTGAACTCGGGAAGTGGTGTGGCACAGTCGGGATTGAGTAATGCAACGTTTTTGGGAAAAAGTGCCAGCGAAGTGCTATCTAATCAGTTGAGCAATTGGCTTTCGCAAATCAGTAAGAGTATTGATATAGGGGTGAATTATCGTCCCGGGGATAATATTTCGCAGGAGGAAGTGGAAGTGGCGCTTTCGACACAGCTTTTTAATGAAAGGGTGAATATAGAGAGCAATTTGGGAGTGAATACGGGCTATTCGAGTAACAAAAATTCGAACCAAATTATTGGTGATGTGAATATTGAAGTGAAAATTACGAAGGCGTTGAAGTTTAGGGTGTTTAATAGGACGAATCAATATGATGTGTTGCAGTTTGTGGCACCTTATACGCAGGGGCTTGGGATTACATACAGGAAGGAGTTCGCTCCGAGGAAGAAGAAGACGAAGGAGTGAGAGGCTTTTAGGGATTTGATTTAGGTGTTTAGGAGTTAGGGTTTTAGACTATTAGGAAAAAGGGACTTGGAGGGAGGAAAAAACCACTGAGACACTAAGAGCACTATGAAACACTAAGATGTCTTAACAAAATAACAATAAAAGGCTCACCCTTAAAAAGTGAGCTTTTCATTTCTGTATTGTTACATTCGTAATTCGTAGAGGCTCTTGAAACTTCTAAAACTCTATCCCCGTACTCACGATAGTGATCGACTGCCTCAGTTCGCCTTTGTTACTTTCGTAGCATGCATAGTAATACGCATAGAGCTTTGTGCTGCCCGAATTATCTACACCTTCAAAAGTGATCTGAATTTTACCTCGTTTGGCGTTACCGTACAGCGAGAAATCAGTGTTACTCTTAGGAGCTGTCGAACCAATGTAGTGAAACGCCTTAGCAAACTTTATACCTTTAGGCAGTTTTGCCTGCGTAGGTGTTTCAGGGCTAACAACACTCAATCGCATTTCACCATAGATGTTTTTCTTTACACTCAACACGGGTTGTAACATATCAGTTACATGGCTCTTTTTACTACCACTCTTTTTAGCTAATGGTGTTTCAAAACGAATATTTGCCATGTTCCAATCGTTATTGTCGCCCAATGCTGCAATTTTCAACAACAAACGATGACCATTCACATCATAACTAGTATATTCGCGCATTTATTTAACAGCTTGTTTCACCTGGGCACGTTGTGCAATGGTGATGGTTTTTTGTTTTGATATGGATCAAGGAATGGTTCCATGATGTTGCGGATTGAAGTAACCAACTCGCTATCTTCCTGAGTCCACATCCAGTCTTCCCATTTGTGATGTCCTACGTCATCCGAACCCGGGCTTAATTGTAAATCATCTAATGCAATAAGGTAAATTGTCGCTTTAATTATTTCAATTGGAATGTTTTTAGTATTAATATGGAATGTTTGTAGTATTCATAATGCCGTTTTTTGAATTATTAATAGTTTGATTTTGTGTTTTTTATGTTTCTATATTTTCGTTATGCAAATGAGCTTTTAGTACACTCGAATTAACTTTTAGTACACTCGAATTAACTTTTTGTACACTCGAATGAACCTTTAGTACACTTGAATGAACTTTTAGTACACTCGAATTAACTTTTAGTACACTTGAATTAACTTTTAGTACACTTGAATGAACTTTTAGTACACTTGAATGAACTTTTAGTACACTCGAATGAACTTTTAGTACACTCGAATGAACTTTTAGTACACTCGAATGAACTTTTAGTAAATTTGAATTACATTTTCTTCAAAATCAATTTAATCTTTTTTAAATTC
>CAIWVT010000207.1 GCA_903916135.1 uncultured bacterium | reverse complement strand
CTATCAAGCGAAGTTTTCAACTCCACATCAATTTATTTTGTATCTTTGCAATAGGGGAGAGGTTAGTATGTGATTACGCCTCACTTCAACAGCCCGACAGTGCTATCTGCCGGATTTCTTTACAGGCATTAATAGAAATTCAAATCTTTGTAGAGAAATAATATATAGAATGTATCATTTTAAATAGAATCAACATGAAAAGACTGATTGTTATATTTATGAGTATTGTTTTTGTTTCCTTCGCCATGAAGGGAAAGGAAAAACATAAGGTTGTAGTTCGCGACCTTAAAATTGTGTATGAAACCACAGATGGCAAATTGGATGGTGCTTATGTTTCGTATTATAAAAACGGGCAGAAGAAAGCGGAAGGCAATTTTGAAAATAACTATCGCAAAGGCACATGGAAGATGTGGGATACCACGGGCACCATTCGCGTGGAGCGAGATTATGAAAATCCGTTTGTTTTCAAGGGTTTGATGCCGAAAGTTGCCAGCAAACAGCCAATGCCACCCTACACTTTGCAATACAATAAAGAGGGATATATTGACAATTTTTTTGTGGAAGAAAAAATGGTGGTTTGGTCAAAACAACTTTGGCGCTTTGTTGGAGTGCAGGAAAATCCTTTGCTTTTTGAGAAGAATCGTTTGTTTGACATCCTGTATAAAAATATGGTCGGTGGATTGATTACTCCCTACGATGCCAATGATGAAGAGTTTCAACATCCGATGCCAACCAGCAAAATAGACACATCATCGTTTCAGGTGATAGGCTATAAAATAAAGGAAGATTGTTTTTTTGATAACGTTAGATATGTGTCGGAGTCCAGAATTATTGGAATATGCCCTGTTGGAGTAACTAAACAGAAGCAAGATACAGTAAACGTAAGTTGGTTGTATTTTCCGGAAATACGGAAATGTTTGGCACAAGAACGCATTATTGCTAAAGGACTGCCAAGCTATATCAACACCTACGATGATTTGTTTTTCTTCCGCTACTTCTATGGACAAATTTACAAAGAATCAAACGTTTGGGACCGACCCATTTCGAGTTATAAATCGGGCAATGATATTGAAAAAGAAGCAGAAAACATCGAAATTAATATGATAGAAACCGAACATGACTTTTGGATGCATTTTGCAAAATAAAAGCTTTTATAATCTTCCGGATGTTGAAATTCTTCGGGATTTATAAAAGAAAATCTTCGCACATCATTGTTTAGTTTACGTGTGGAGGAATGAACTTAAACATATAACCAAAACCACCTACTACAGCCATTACAGGTTCAACTTCCAGAAAAGTGGCTATACTAAAGGCTATTTCAATACCCCACTGGGTGGTTGTATTTCTTAGATCAACACTTTCGGTAAAGCCTTTTCCATTATCTTTATAAAAAAAAGTGTACACTTGTTTTCCGTTTTCTGTAGTGAAACCACAGGTATGATTAATTACTAATGTTTTGCGCGAACCGACCGCTTGATTAAATGAATTTGTAACCATTTCGCCCATCACTAAACATAGTTTCATTGCTAATGACCTATGTATTATAAAATCGTTAAAACGAAATTCTTTATCAACATTGCATTTTAACTTCATTCTGGCGTTAATATCCGTAAAATAAACATCAAAAAACTTCGAAATCACATCATGATTCGGAAACTCGTGTACTGCCACAATACTTTCGATAAATTTAAGACAAACAACTCTTTTGGTGCTTTTCATCATGTGTTCAATTGCCAAATCATCGTTTCCAAGGCTTGTCCCAAATAAAATTACTTTTAGTAATTCTTTAAGTCTGATTCTGTCCTCTTCAGTAATTACTTTAGGTCTATGAGTGAAACCAAAAATATATTTATTATCTTTCATAATTGTTTTTTTTAATTAACGATTACATTTCTTTTTCGTTTGACAAAAGCTCTTATCTGAGTCTTTTTTTACTTTGTTTACTATTCAAATTCATAAATCATAAATCTAAAATCACACGTCCTCCACATTCGGCTTTCCCACATTGCCCGAAAGCTTGCGGAAGGTGGTCCACAACTTCGACAAATTTGGAGGTTTGTTGAGCAAAGATAGGATGTCATTTTTGTCGGCTTCGGGCAACATAGCAGCGTTGGTAACGTAGGCTTTACTATACGCTAAAATATCCACAGCCAACTCTGGACGCAATCGGCAGCAACTTCCAACAATGCCGATAAACATTTTGTTGATAAAAAAGTACTCGTTTGAGACTCTATTGATAACGCTTTGCGGGATAAACCTCTTGAGCCATTTGCCGTAAGGCGACATGGTGATGATGAGTCGGTTCATCTGCTTTTGATTCATAAGCATGGGCGGGAACGTATCAAAATAAAACAGTTGTCCTTGATGAAAGGCATAATTGCGCAAGGTGGGATGAAAGCCAATGTCTGTCTTTGGATTTTTTCCATAAAAGAACTTGAGTGTGTCAGCAAAAAGCAAATCGCAGAGCTGCAATATTTCTGGGAGGGGAGCCGTAGTCATAATGTCGCGAATCAATTCTTCATCCTTGAAAGCTTGCTGAATGATGATGAGTTGGAGTTTGTTTTCGTGCGCTATGGTGCTGATGAACGTGTCGGGAAGTTGTATGCCTATTCCTTGCAGTTCGTTTACATAATCCTGATGATTTTGCAAGATAAAATTGATAGCTTTTTTATTGCTGATGGGCAGAAACGTTTTGACAATGAGATTTTGTTGATGATAAACCACACGAAAAGGCTTGGAAAAATAACCCTTGTCGGAACAAGGGTTATTGTCAGCCGTGGTCAATAGAATTTCGTTTATCTGATCGGGTGTAAAGGAAATCATCTCTTAGATTTTTGTTTGATGCTGCGCTTTTAAATGGATTTAGCTTTGATGAAGGACTTATTTTCTTCTAATAAAGATGAGTTTGATATTGTTTTTTCCGCTATCGCGTTCGTCAATTTCAAACTTTTTGATACTTCTGATTAGGGGCAACATCTTGGTGAAACCATAATTCCTTGGGTCGAAGTCGGGTTTCTTCTTGAGCATCAAATTGCCTAATTCACCTAAATAAGCCCATCCATCTTCATCGGCAAGATCGTTGATGCTGTCCGAAAAAAGTTTGATAATTTGGTTGTCAATTTTATTTAATGGCGGATTTGCAGGGGCGATTTCTTTTTTAGATGTTTTGCGATTGCCTTTGGTTTCGGGCATTATGGGTTTTGCTTTCAGAATTTCGATGTAGATAAATTTGTCGCAAGCGGTGATGAATGGCGTGAGGGTTTTCTTTTCGCCTATGCCTATCACTTTCATGCCGGCTTCGCGAAGGCGGGTAGCCAGTCGGGTGAAATCACTATCGCTCGACACTATGCAAAATCCATCCACTTTTCCGGTATAGAGAATGTCCATTGCATCTATGATGAGAGCACTGTCGCTGGCATTTTTGCCTGTCGAATAGCTGTATTGTTGTATGGGCGTGATGGCGTTTTCGAGCAACACATTTTTCCATCCCGAAACGGTAGGTTTTGTCCAGTCAGCATAGATGCGTTTGAAGGTTGGCGTGCCATATTTTGCGATTTCTTCAAACATTTCTTTCACATTGGCATAAGGCACATTGTCGGCATCTATCAAAACGGCAAGTTTGAGTTCGTTGGGAGCTTCCATAATATAATAATAGTTTTTGTACTGAATATTTGTTTCAAATGATTAATAAAAAAGAATGTCGCACAAGGCAAATTGGAAAATTATGCTTCAAAGACACGAGTTATCGCAACAAACCTCCTGCTGAGGCTTCGGCATAATCGGCAGTATCAATACCCTGTTCTAAAAGTTTTCCTTTAAAATAAATGTTACAATTGATGGCGGCGGTGTCGTTTTTGGCTTTTGCCCATAGATAAACAAACTGCCCGGGATAACCGATAATTGTTGTGGACCAAGTGCCCGTAGAGTCTGTAACACTGTGGGAAGCACCGTCTTCATCAACATATTTGACATCGAAGCCATTGGGAGTGCAACTAACTTCATACTTCACGGTGTGATCATAATCAGAGCTTTCCGTGTTTTTCGAGCAGCTCGTGAACAAGAATAATGCTAAAAAAAGAATATAGTATTTCATAATTTGGAATAAGATTAATGGTTAATATTTTTTTGACACGTAAAAGTAATAAAAAAAATTGACATGATTCATTTTGCAAAGATATAAATTTATTTTTCAATTTTCTTTATTCTTTTTTCTTTAAAATAGAAAAAAAAGCGTTAGTTTTGTGATGCTATTAATTTTTATTTTTTTGTGATATGAAAAGAATTCTATACGTATGCTTTTTTCTAATGTTTAGCTGTTCGGTATATTCACAACATGCTGATACTTTGCAACGCGCAGCAGGTTTATTTATTGCTCCTGCCTACACAGGTTTGAACAATGTGGATGATACCCTACAAAGTTCTCCACGCTTTGGTTTATCGGCGGGATATCGCTTTGTGAATAAATTCAAGCACGGTTTTTTTATCGAATCGGGAATCAATTTCACTTGGTTGGGTGCTCATTACGCCAAAGAAACACAAACGGCTTTTGCTTATGGAAGAAACTGGACGTATTCGAAAGAGAGAACCACCAATCAGATGTTTTTGAGTGTTCCTTTTTTGGCAGGCTACAAAACGCAGCATGGCAAAGTTCGTTTCGAAACCAGTGTCGGCTTTTCATTTAATTTGATGTTTAGCGATTTTGATGTAAAGAACATCACAGGCGATTATCCGTTCGGCATACCGGGGAAAACGCGCAGCAGTGATTTGTTCTCGTTTGGAACAGGATTTAGTGGGATTGTCAAAGCCGGCATTTCCATCCCGGTTACAAAAAGAATGTGTATTGACATATTGCCCGCCTTGCGCTATCATTTCCTTTCCTTCAATTCGGACACTATGGATATAATTGAAAGTGCCACTTTCGACAAACAAAAATGGTCGGCAGGCGTGGATATTAGCCTAATTTGGTTTCTCGACAATAAAGAAACTGAAACGTTCACAAAAGAGATTAATAAAAAAAATCAAGATTTTACCTTTGAATATAATCCTGATGAGAAACAAATTCCCATAAAAAAGAAGATAAAGCCTTGGGGATATAAAAACTATATCTATTTGGAAATTGCCGGAAATTCGTTGGTATATTCCATCAACTACGAACGGAGTGTCTTCAACAGAGGTATCTTTAGTTTACAAGCACGTGCCGGCTATGGTTTTGTTGGTACAAATTATGCCATTCCTGTGGGCATAAATGTTTTACTAGGTCGTGGCACCAAGAAATTCGAAATGGGCGCTTATGCCACCTTTGAAAATTATTTCTTAGACGAGTTTAACGTAAACGTGGTTCCTGCCATGGCATTCAGATGGGTAAGCCAAGAACATTTCATGCTTCGACTTTCGATGATGGCGCATATTGTAATCGGAACCGGGGAAGTTATTCCCGGCTTTGGAATATCGTTGGGAGGCGGGTTTTAAACCTTGAAAAAGAGTCTTATTGTCAAATAAACGAACAATCCTGCTTGGGAAACAACTAAAAATGGCGGGCTATACTCCTGCATTTAAAATAATGGAAACATAACAAATAATTCTTCTGCAAGCGGAACAATTTCAACGTTCTAAGGAACTTTCGTGGTAAAGCAATTCAATAGCAGTTTGCACAAGAGACATCAAAAATTTGACACCATTAAAAGTACTTATTGTTCGCGCAAGATATAATGTTGGAAATTATGACCCAACGGATTGGATCGTTTCAAATTCAATAAACATCTGATACAAATCAAAGTTAGGTTTCAAGTGACATAGAAAGTAAATTAAATTCATTATAAAGAATATTATGCCGTTTATTCCTATAAATACTTCATAATGTAACTAATAGCCATTCTAAATTACCTAAACAACTTTGGAGGCTTCCAACATGGTCTTGGAGGCTTCCAATCTAGTCTTGGAGCCTTCCAACATGGTCTTGGAGGCTTCCAATCTGGTCTTGGAGGTTTCCAATCTGGTCTTGGAGGCTTCCAATCTGGTCTTGGAGCCTTCCAATCTGGTCTTGGAGCCTTCCAATCTAGTCTTGGAGCCTTCCAACATGGTCTTGGAGGCTTCCAACCTGGTTTTGGAGGCTTCCAACCTGGTTTTGGAGGCTTCCAATCTGATGTTGGAAGTCGCAAGTCTTTTTTTGGATTATAAATGATTAAAATTTAAGGGTATAAAAATAATTCTTCGGAAGTTTTTTTTTATTCGTATCTTTGCTGAAGTTTTCGGAATGTTTAATTAAAAATTGATGTTATGAAAAAACTACTACTCTCTTTGTCTTTTTTATTGGCAAGTGTTTTTGTTTATTCGCAGATTACATTTGAAAGACATTATGGAGGTGCAGCAGATGATGGTGGAAGCAGTGTTTTACAGACAGATGATGGAGGATATATAATAACAGCACAAACCTTTAGTTTTGGATTAGGAACAAGTGATATTTATATTATTAAAACTGATGCATATGGAAATGAAATCTGGTCTAAAGTGTATGGAGGAGATGGATGGGATGCACCATTTCAAATAAAAAAAACGATAGACAATAATTACATCATCGTTGGCCAAACGTCAAGCTTTGGAGCTGGGTCGTCTGATGCATTTTTATTGAAGATTGACAACAACGGAGATTCGCTATGGTTTAAAACTTATGGTGGTACTGATGAAGATGGTGCTTATGGAGTAGATATATGCAATGATAATGGTTTTATTATCACTGGATATACATATAGTTTTGCAATTGGATATCAAGCGGCAGCCTATTTAATTAGAACAGATCCAATTGGAAATGAACTTTGGAGTAAAACATATTATAAAAAGACATTCAATCAAATTTTTGATGTTTTAAAAACAAATGATAATAATTTTTTGCTGGCAGGAATAACAGAAACAACACCTGCTGATGCAGAAGGGTACCTGATTAAAACAAATAATAATGGTGATACATTATGGATGAAAACATTTGGAGGAAATTCGTATGATAGTTTTTCTTCGATTTGCCAAGATAACAATGGTAATTTTATTTTATGCGGTACAACATATAGTTTTGGAGCAGGTGATTATGATATGTATTTAATAAAAATAGATTCAAACGGTCAAGAAATATGGAGTAAAACATTTGGAGGGATAAATAGTGATAATGCAAGTTCGGTAATTTATAATAATAATGAAAACACATTTATGATTGTCGGATCAACCCAAAGTTATGGATACGGTGGTAAAGATGTTTTTTTGGTAAAGGTTAATCAATATGGAGATACTTTATGGACAAAGACTTACGGAGGAACAGCAGATGATGTAGGAGGAGACTTATATAAAACAAATGACAATGGAATTATTATGACTGGATATACAAAAAGTTTTGGCAACATTTCAGATGTTTATTTAATAAAAACTGATGCAAACGGCCAAGTAGCAGGGATTGACGATTATCCATCTATGAATAATGGAATTACGGTATACCCCAATCCCTTCTCCACAACCACCCAAATCACCCTCTCCCAAACTTACCATACTATTTCTCTTTCTGTTTATGATATGCAAGGCAAACTCGTAGCCCAAAACCAATACACCGATTGCGATAAAATCCAACTCAACCGCAATACGCTTACTAATGGGATGTACTTTCTGAAACTGATTTTGGATGATAAGGAAATTACAACAGGGAAGATTGTGGTTAGTGATTGAGAATTTTATAGATGAGTTGTTATATTTGAGAATTGATTTGTGATTGCCCGTTCGGCGGCAGCCTCTGCCTCCGTCGGCAATATCAAAAAAGGCTGTGCCTTTTAACAAGACATTCTACACTGCACTGCCAAAGAGAAAAGGCTTGGCTCATATTGAGGCAGGCTTTTTTTGTTTTTATATAAAAAAGGAAACGCTATTAGATTATTTTTTTCTATCTTTGTAAAAAAAAGAAAATGGAAAGAATAGTAACTATACATATCGAAAAACTTCCGGAAGGATTTTATTTGGCAACCTCCGATTCTATTCAAGGCTTGGTGGCACAAGGCAGAACTATAGCCGAAACTATTGAAATTGCAAAAGATGTTGCAAAAAAACTTATTGAACTAATAATAAATAAAAATGCAAATGATGACAATTGATACTATAAGAAATGGAATAATTGACAAACTGTTGACAATTTCAAACAAGGACTATTTATCAGCTTTATATCAACTAATAGAAACAAGCTTTACAGACGATGATAAAGTAAAACTAACAGATGAACAAATCCTTATGCTTAAATTAAGTGACAAGGATATTGAGGATGGCAAATTGATTTCCCAAAGCCAATTAGATAAAAACGATTTGGAATGGTTAAAAGGAAGGTAGTTTGGACAGAAACAGCAGCCCGACAAAGAAGAGATATTATAGAATTTTGGACTAAACGCAACGGTTCAACACTTTATGCGGAGAAATTAATTGAGCTTACAAAGAAGCAGATTCAGACAATTCAAAATCATCCGGAAGCCTTCAAAGAAACAGATTATCCTGATACGAGAGAATCGGCAATGGGACATTTCAGCATTTTTTATAAAGTCATCTCTGACCATTTAATTATTACAGCGTTTTGGGACAATAGACAAGATCCAAAAAGACTTTTGGAATTGCTGACAAAATAAAACCCGTTCGGCTTTCGCTGTGCTTAAGTCGAAAATATTTATATAAGCGTTGCCTATTTCATGAATTAATCCTTGGGCAATATCAAAAAGGGCTGTGCCTTTTAAAAAGATTTTCTTCATTGCATTACAGTTTCCCCTATACAGAGGCAGGTTCTAAAACGTAAAGAAAAGTCGTATCGTCAAATACACAAAATATCCCGCTTGGGCAACAAACAACAAAGCCCAAAACATGGCAGGAATCCCTGTGAAACGTTCCAAGTTATAAGCATCACCGGCAGCTTTTGATTTCTTGCTTGCAATGATAACCAACTCTATGGATGAATATAATGATTCGAACAACATGACACCCGACAGCCAAAGCGTAAACACATATTTTACAGTATCATTCCCATAAAAAATCACCAAAAGTATCAGAATAATAAATGAAATGAGCCAGAAAACGCCATACGTATTGCGCACCAACATGGCAAGATTCAATAAAGCAATAATGACAACAGTGTATAAAACTATTTGATATTGATTTATGGAGATAAAATAAAACATGAGAAATGCAAAAGCCGAACCAAAAGGATATCCACCTATTGCAACAAGAAACCGACTCCATTTCCCGTTTGTTTTGGTAGTGGCAGTTCCCGAACGGTCGCTGAAAAGTTCCACTTCGTAAACGTCACCACTTGTAAGTAATGCAAAAAAAGCATGACCACTTTCATGAATCAAGGTGTTGACCACTCTCAGATATTTCCCCACATAAGGTATGCGGTTGATTAACAAAACCACCAAAGGCAGGG
>CAIWVT010000206.1 GCA_903916135.1 uncultured bacterium | reverse complement strand
TAGTCAAAAACCTATCATGTATAATGCCGATAGAGTAACTCTCTTTAGTTCAATTTTCCTTTCCCGACACTGCCAACACTCCCGACACTGCGTGTACGGGACAGGTGCGTGTAAGGGACAGGACAAAGGGTTTGTAGTCGGGGGGCGAATGGAGTCGCCCTCAGACTTTTGGATTGAAGAATTTTTTAGTTTCCGGGAATTGTATAATAGATTCCGTAAAATGTATAATGATTATGAACATATTTTGACAGTAGAGGGATTCCCGTAAATTGTATAATAGTTTCCGTGAATTGTATAATGATTGTGAATGCAATTTTACAGTACGAGCTTTGTGTTTTTTTGAAAGGGCTTTAAGCCCAACCCCTCCCGACACTTTGTGTGCGGGACAGGTTGAAAAGGGGCAATAACAGGGAGGGATATAATTTGAATGTTTTTGGTAGATGGATTGATGGTTTTTTTTACCACAGGAGGCACAGCAGAACTCCCGACACTCTCGATTGTTCGTGTGCGGGACAGGACAATAGTTTTGTGGGGGGGCGAATGGAGTTGTGGGGAAATCTGCCAGATTTTGGAAATCTGGCAGATTGCAGTTTGGTAGGGACTATTGGGACTTTAGATGTTATGATTTTGGGAGAAAAAGAAAAAATAATTGTTTGGGATGTTAAGGTCGTTGAAATATGTGTATCTTTGCTTTTAATTTATAAAATAACAGCGCTGAATGCAAAATGATGTGTTCCAAAATATCAGCAAAATCATTGAGAGAGATAGTAAGTCCACAACTTACAAGTTTGCTCTCTTACGAGGAGTAATTGACATCATTCAAGATAATTCTCCATTTATAAATATTTCTAAAGATAGAGTTCATTTCCCAACAGGTTTATTGATTGAGAAATGGATGTTGTATTACTACCCAATTCTGGAATCACAACCTCTCATTCCTCAAATCAATGGAGAAACAAATCTTGCTTTCGGAACTCAGTTAAAAAAAATTATTTTAGCATACAAATCCATCGGTGGCTTTTCAGCATTCTACAATGATTTAAAGAACAAAGGAATTCCCAAAAATCTTCAAGAAGATTTTTTTGCGTTAGCAAAAAAATTAAAAGGAACGATAACAACAATGCCAATGAAATACATTGGTCGTTCCCTCAGCAACGATTACTATTCACTCTTTCAGTATGAATCTGGCAGTGCAAGAAGAAACTCGACAGAAATAGATTTGGAATTTCTGATAAACACTTCGGGTTCTTTTTCTATTCCGTTTGAATATTACGAAGCCTTCAAAATTTTAGGAAGTTTTATCAGTGGACAAGATTCTATTCTTTTTAAATGGGCGGAATTTTCGGTTAATGCTTCAAGGCAAAACTTGTCAATAGAAAAGGTTATCAGTGAAGTTTTGAAAAGCCCAATTACAGAAAGAGATGTTGCAGAATCAAAACAGATTTACAAAGCCATTTTGAAGAAGGAAGGAAAAGTGTTTTGCGTTTGGACTGGAAAAGCAATTACTAGTTATGATGTTGACCATATGATTCCTTTTTCAGTTTGGAAAAATAATGACCTATGGAATTTGCTGCCATCACAATCAAATACCAATAACCAGAAACGAGACAAGATACCTTCTCCTGAATTAATTGAAAAACAAAAAGATTTGATTCTTCATTATTGGGAACTGCTAATTGGAAGTCAATTGCAGAGATTCAAAAAAGAAATGCAAGTTGCACTCTTAGGAAATAATTCTTTCACCTCATGGCAACAAACAGGAATCAAACAACTCCAAAATAGTTGTGCTTATTTAATTTCTAATCGAGGCTATGAAGAATGGAAAATCTAAAATCAAATCAATATTGCCATCTAACAGCGAAAGAAAGAGAAACGCTTTCCTATCCAGCAAAACTTTTGTTGAACAAACGTTTATTGGTTGGTGAAGTTTTGGATTTTGGTTGTGGTATTGGAAAAGATGTTGAATTGTTGAAAGCAAAAGGGGAAAATATTGTAGGTTACGACAAGCATTATTTCCCAAAGTATCCAACCAAAAAGTTTGATACCATTATCTGCTTTTATGTGCTGAATGTTTTGATGCAAGAAGAACAAGCAAATGTTTTAATGGAAATTTCTCAACTCTTAAAACCATCAGGCAAAGCATATTTTGCAGTGAGAAGAGATTTGCAGTACGAAGGTTTCAGAACTCACAAGGTACATCAGAAACCAACGTATCAGTGCAATGTGATTTTAAATTACAAATCAATTTTTACAAACGATAATTGCGAAATTTACGAATACAGACATTTTAATCAAATAAAAAAGAATGAGACATCGGACTGTCCCTTTTGTAATCCAGATTCAAAAAGTGAATTGATTCTGGAATCTGCAACGGTTTACAGCATCTTTGATAAATATCCAGTCAATTCAGGGCACTCTTTAATAATACCTAAAAAACATTGTTCGGATTATTTTCAGCTTTCGTTTAAAGAGCAGTCAGCATGTTGGTTCATGGTTAATAAGGTCAAAGAGATTTTAGCACAAAAATATTGTCCTGACGGGTTCAATATTGGTATTAATATTGGAGAATCGGCAGGGCAAACCATTCCTCATGTTCATATACATATCATTCCACGATACAAAGGCGATGTAGAAGAACCAAGGGGTGGAGTTAGAGGCGTTATACCTTCAAAACAAAATTATTAAAACGAATATCCATTACCAATATCCAATAAGCTTCCAATCTAAATTTGAGGTGGTGAAGGCTTCGCTCAGAGCATAAGGCAGTAGGGTTAAAAATCAGCGGAGTAACCTCTGCCGAACTCGGTGCGGAGTTGCAAGCATCGGAGAACAGGGATTTGACATGTTATGACTTTAGCCGAAAAAGAAAAAAATAATTGATGAAGATGACGAATTTAATAAAAATAATTGTTTAGGATGTTAAGGTAGTTGAAATAGTTGTATCTTTGCTTTTAATTTGAATAGAATGGATTTTTCGTTAGATACTGCTACAATAAGGAACAATAGTTTGATAATCATAAACAAATAGATACATTTTTGACTTGGATACAATAAAGAAATATCTTACAGCTTTTCGGAAATTACGAATTGATAGGTCGCACGGTATTGCGCCGCACAAACCTATTTTATTACGTTCTGTTCTACATGCTTTTCAAAATAATCAAATCAGCGACAAAAGAGTTAGAATTTTTATTACATTTGTTGTGAAGAAAATTTGTGATTTTGAAATGCAATTTTATGTTTAATGGTTACAATGATTTAGATAATCGCAATCAACAATTGAAAATAATAAAAAGAAGAAATGGACAAACCTACAGTATATACGATAGGACACTCGACACATCAATTGGATTATTTTCTTGAATTACTAAGGAAATATAGTGTAAACTGTGTTATTGACGTTAGAAGTGTTCCGGCGAGTTCATATAATCCTCAATATAATCAAGAATACTTCAGAGAATTTTTAAAAAACAATAATATCAAATACTTACATTTTGCTGAAGAATTTGGTGCAAGACAAACAGATCCTGATTTATTAGATGAAGAGGGTAAATTAGATTTTGAAAAAGTTAGAAAGACCTGGATATTTAATAATGGGCTAGAAAGAATTTGGCAAGGTGTTGAAAAAGGTTTTATAATTGCAATAATGTGTTCAGAAAGCGAACCAATAGATTGTCATCGTTTTTCTATGGTTTCAGTTGGTCTGGAGAAAGATGGTTTTGATGTAAAACACATATTAAAAGATAAAACCCTCAAAAGCAATTCAGAATTAGAAAAAGAACTTTTGAAGAAGTTTGAAAAAAAATTACCTCAAATTAACTTGTTTGAGCCTGATATAACAGTTGAGCAGCAATTGAAAGCAGCATATCGATTGAAAAACAAAGAGATCGGTTATTCACCATACACTTACAATCAAAAAGAACCATATTATGATTAAATTATTTACTATCGGGTTTACAGAAAAAACGGCAGAAACATTTTTCACTTTACTTAAAAAAGCCGGCGTGAAAAAAATAATTGATACGCGACTCAATAATGTTTCGCAATTAGCTGGCTTCGCAAAAGGAAAAGATTTGGAGTTTTTTGCAAAATCAATTATAGGATCAGGTTATGAGCATACTATCGATATGGCTCCTTCAAAAGAATTGCTTAATAACTACAGGGATAAAAAAATCACCTGGGCACAATATGAAAAAGAATACATTAGCCTGCTTGAAAACAGAAATATCCTAAGAAAAATTGATTTTTCAAAATTAGATGGCTGTTGTATTTTGTGTAGCGAACATAAACCGGATATGTGCCATAGAAGATTGCTTGCAGAATATCTGAAAAAGGCAAATAAAGAAATTGAAATTATTCATCTTATAACCTAATTTTATGAATCGTCGTTTTGTTTGCTTAGCCAATTCATTTAAAGAAGGAGGTAGATGTTTAGCAGGTATTGAATTAGATGCTAATAATAACCCATTAATTGCTAATGGGCATCCTAAATGGATTAGACCTATTTGCAACACACCTCATAATGAATTACCTACTTATTTGGTTTCCCACATTAAAATACTTGATATTATTGAAGTTGAGATAATGAATTATCCTAATATCAATAATTATCAATCTGAAAATGCCTATTTCAATGAACGTTCTCTCAACGTTATCGAACAATATAGTAAAAATGAACTAAATAAGCTTTGTGACAACAGAAATTTAATATTTGGCAATAGAGGTAAAGCTGTATCATCAGAGGCAATTGGAAATATGATTTACTCTCTGATGTTCATTAGAATAAACACTTTTGAAGTAATTGTAAAAACATACGATGATAGCCCGGATAAACATCAGATAAGACTTGTATTTGCTTATAATGGCAATCATTATGATTTACCTGTTACAGATCCTGTTTTCTTACATCTGTATCAAACTAATCGCCACATTTTTGATAATTATAATGAACTCTATGTTTCACTATCTCTTTCGGTTGAATGGCAATGTTGGTATTACAAACTTGTTGCCGGAATAATTTTTTCAGAAACTGATAAAACTGCTCCAACAAATGTTGAAGATGACTTGCCTTTCTAATGAAGAAATATCTGCAATTAATTCAAAATGACTTTCCTTTAATTACTGAGGAAGATTTATATATTCCAATCAGCCAAACTAATATCGACAGTCTTGATTTAATTGTAATACGAGTATCGCTAGAGAAATATTTTGGAACTGGAGTTCCTGATACTATTTGGTATCAATACCAAACGCTTGCTGAAGCGTTAGAGTATTTTCATAAAAACAAGAAGGTTATTCCAATGAGCAACAATTTGGAATTAAAAAGAATTGAATATTCCGAGAGCATCGAAATAAGAATGCCACAAATGGCAAATAGTGCTTTATCTGAAAGTTGGTTGCTTAAATATTTAGGAGATTTCCATTGGCAATTACTTAGTAAAGGATTTGGTTTAAGATCATCGGAGTTTACAGATGAAAATGGCAATAGACTTTATGCAACCTTTGTAAGAATTACGTATGAAATTTCTAATGTAGAATTCTTTTTGGAAAATGATATTTTAGAATTTAAGGGCGAAATCGAAGCATTCGGGGACAATACCTTTATAAGTAAAGTAACGGGAAATAACCAAAAAGGAAAGATTTCTTCAAAACTAATGACTACTTTTTCTTTAAGGCAGACTGATAATAGTACAATTGAAAAATGTATTCCCAAGGAAAAACAAGGAAACATAAAGCAAATTGAATCAACACCTCAGTATATTAATGAGTACAGATTATTAAAAAAGAGATTAAGTAATACTTTAGAAACAGATTATTATAATTTCACAGTAACAGATAACAACCTTTTTGAGGCAGAATATTCAATTAACCCATATTATGACATTAATGGAGTTGGATTGTTATATTTTGCTGCATACCCAATTATTGCTGATACCTGTTTAATGGGAGACCCGAAGTTGTTACAAATTATTTTAGACAAGACTGCTGAACTTTTAAATATTGAGTTGTACAGAACCATTTTCAGAGATATTTTCTATTTTGGAAATTGTAATTCTAATGACAAAATTAAAGTAGTACTCAACTCTGTTGAAACTGATTTTGGCAAGCTTTATTTAACTAAAACATTAATTCGGATAAGTGATAAAAAAGTTATTGCTAAAATTTTTACTATTAAAGAACATCAGCCTTATACTTAATTTTCTGAATAGAATCCTTACTTGGCTAATGTTCTATATTAATTGCAAATAGGGTAGCTCATGAATATGAAAAACAGAAAGGAATAAAAAAGAAAAATGATTAATAATGCTCAAATAAATTAAAAAAATTAAGAATCAACTATATATTATGACAACAAAAGAGGAAACATTAATCAAACATTACTGCAATAAATGTCATGGAAATACAAACCATAAAATTTTGTGTGTTAAAAATATTCAAAATGATGATGATGATTATCCAATGGAATGGAAATATTTCATGGTGCAATGCTTTGGTTGTGATCAAATTTCCTTTCGAAAAGAAACACACGATTATTATGCAATTTATCCTGATGAATATGATAACTGGACTCATGATATTGTAACTGAAATCTACCCGTTAGTACTTAAAAACCATACTGCTATTAGGGCACAACATTTATTGCCCACCCAAATTAGGACAGTTTTTAACGAGGCGATTGAGGCATTAAAAGCAAATTGCTTTCTTTTAGCAGGTGTTGGATTTAGAGCTGTTGTAGAAGCGGTTTGTATCGATAAGCAAATCGCAGGGAAAGTTCTTGAGTCAAAAATCAATAACCTTACAAAAAACAGATTAATAACTGACAAAGAAGCCGAAAGACTGCATGCTGTGCGGTTTATGGGTAATGATAGCATCCATGATATGGCAGTACCTAAACAAGAAGCACTTTACGTAGTTTTAGAAATTATTGAAAACTTACTAAAAAATCTTTACATCATAGATCAACAGGCAAAGCCTTTTTTGGACACCCTTATATCTGACTATCTTGATTTCAAAGAATTACTTATAAAAAAACTTAAAAATTATAAAAAAGGAGATGACTTTCCATTAGCAATATACTTGGACAAAGATGTTAGGAGATTAAATGGAGAAATTTTAAAATTTGAAATTGATTTAATTGCGGAGATAAATAGTGGCGAATTTACGCAGCTTATTATTGGAGATGTGAAATTATTTGGGTCAAATACAACAAATAAATTCCAACATTTTATAATTACCTAACTTCCCGTTCGGCGGCAGGCTCTGCCTAAATTCGAGTTAGTGAAGGCTTCACTCAAAGTATAAGGCGGCAGGGTTAAAAGATAGTGGCGGGATAGGTGAATAAGGTGGGAAGTTGGAAACTATTGCACAACAGGTAAATGGTTAATTGGCTGATTAGTTGATGGGTTACGGTGGTCAAGGTGCGAAGTTACAAACTATCGCACAACGAGAAAATAGGGTGCGAAGTTGCAAAAATCGCACAACAGTTAATAGGTTAATTGGTTGATTCGTCAATTGGTTATAGAGTCAGGATGTGAAGTTACAAAAATCGCACAACAGGCACAACAAGTAAAATGGTTGCAGATAAGCAAAAACAAATATAAAAATGAACAAGGGAGAAATCATCATATACAAAAATAGGGAAGGCAGTATCAAAATTGATGTTCGCTTGGAAGATGAAAGCGTTTGGCTTACACAGGATCAAATTGCTATCCTCTTTGGCAAAGGCAGAAGCACGATAACGGAGCATATTGGAAATGTTTTTAAAGAAGGAGAGTTAGAAGAAAAAGAGGTATGTCGGGATTTCCGACACACC
>CAIWVT010000205.1 GCA_903916135.1 uncultured bacterium | reverse complement strand
TTCACCTATTTTTTTTCGTATCAACAGTTGCTCAATTTCTTTTTTCACAAGATTATCTTGAACTTGAGTTTCCACAAGTGTGTCAAATTGCATTGGAGCCATGGAACTGTTATTCTTTATCCACTCACATGCCAGAATTGGGCGAAGAACGTAGAGGTATTTTTTTGTTCTTACATTATCTTTCTCCAAATAATGCTTGAAATTTCTATTTGCCATATTGAAGTAATGGTGCAAACAAGATTTAGGGTTGAAATATGCTTTTTTCAGTTCCCGTAATTTATTGGCAGTTGAATAGTTCTCAGAATAAACTATTGGACTTTCTAACCATTCCAACAGTGGCGGATTCGATTTTCTAAACAGCTTCAATGCTTTTTTTAATTCCCATCCTGCAAGGTCAATATCGTTTGCTAAGATTTCGTCTTGACTGTCTTTTAAGATGTCAATTTTTAAATACCAATCGAGACGATGAATATAAATATATCGAACATCCCAATCGCTGTCGGTTGATGCAAAGCCCCAAGCGCGACTTCCGCTTTCTACGGCATACAAAATCCTAATATCATGCTGGTGCTCTAAGCGAAGTATCTCTTTTTTTATTTCTTCTGTCATTTTTCTTTTGGACAAGTTAAATATGGGTGCAGGTGACGGGCAGAAAATTGCAGTAGTTTTTTCAATTACTGCAATTTTTGTGTTAACTGTTTGGTGTCTTTTTTTATCATACAATTATAGTCGTCTTACCATATAAATTTGGTAAACAATTCTGTCTCATACGAAATTTTGTTCCGTGATTATGTCCTGTTCGTGCGTCAAAGTCAACGAGAATATTTCCTTTCTCAATTTGGTCTAAGAAACCATCAAAATTAAATTTCTGTAACATCATTACCTTTGAATACTTGTAAAATTCCTTATCGTCTTCTTTTTTCACTTCTGCTTGAACATAAAAACAATTGAGTAATTTTGTTCCTGCTTTGTTTGATAAATCATCAAATCCCCAGTAGGGTTGAGGGTCAATTTGTTCTAATCCAATTCTACGCTTTACTAATTTCAACCATTCGCTATGTCTTTCTGAAACCTTACTGCTATCAAATGAAATAAGAACTTTGCAGTTTACTCTATCAATTATTACTTGAAACCCTCTGTCACTTGGGGTAAGTCCGTGAATAGTTTGACGAAAACTCATTTCATCTGCTGGATACTTTTTCCCAGCTTCTTGATGTTCCCATCCATATTTCAACAATAGAACTTGCGGGACAAATTTTATTGCTCTTGGTGATGGCTCAATATGGAATAGTGTTGTCAACGAAGTCGTGTTTATACGCTGTGATTTCAATTCCCATTCTGCTGCATTTGGAATAGGCAGATTGTTTTCTGTTATGCCTAACAAATCTTCAAGCGTATTGCCGATGCCTCCTGCATTTCCATGTCTTGCATTTGCAATCCAACCTCTTGAAGCAATGCTTTTAAATTCTTTTATTAAACTGTCTTTTGTGTATGTTTTCATTCTACGTCTTGGAATAGTGTAAGAGTTCTAAATTTTAAAAGTTCACTTTGTTTTTTGTTGCGATCAATTCTTGCCTCAGATTTTGTGCAATAGTCAGGAGACAATTCAATGCCTATAAAATCTCTTTTTAATCCTAAAGCGACAATAGGTGTTGTTCCACTACCTGAAAAGGGATCAAGTATTATTTTTGCTGTTGTAGATGAAATAATTCTATCAATCAGGGCAACAGGAAAAGGTGCAGGATGATCATTATTCATTTCTTGAGTAAACTCCCATACATCACCAAAAGCATTAGCTTTTGGAGCAAGTTTAAAGTCGGGTTTGGGAATGAAATAAATTACCTCATACGTCGGAAGAAAATAACCAGGGTTAAAGTTTATGCCACCCTTACGTCTCCATATAATTATTTGTCGTACTGGTAAATCTTTTATTATTTCTTTCCTATCTTGTATTAGCCCGTCCTGAACTCGCCACTTGTGATTATAGAAAATTGCTCCATTATCTTTTATTAATCGGTACATTTCCTTGACGCAGTTGTGCTGCCACTCAGAATATTCATCATGGGGCATATTGTCGTCATAGTGACTGTAGCCGTTTACTAATGCAGCTCCTGCCCATTTACCTCCTCTGCCGTCTTTCATTCCGTTACCTGTTGAATTCCTTAAATTGTATGGTGGCGAAGTAACAACAAGGTCAATGCACTTGTCTGGCATTTGTTTCATCACTGTCAGACTGTCACCACAAATAATTTTGTTGATAAAGTCGTCTGGATATTTCATTTTGTAATTTTTTAATTTGCAAAGGTATTCATTTCCTATAAAGTTTCGTAGTCTGCCATCTTTTTACATTTGCAGTTAACATTTTATTTATGTTACTATTGTTACTTATAATATTTCCGCAAATATACATACTTATTTCTCATAATGCTCAAAACTTTTGCAAATATATTAAATGTTTTTTACAAACCATCATCTATCAATTTTATTCTCATTTATATTCTTTCGCCTCCTCTGTACCCCTTTTTCAAAATTACTCATTTTTCTAGCAATTCCTATTTTATTTAAAATAAATCATTTACTTTCTCTTGTAATGATAGTGGCTGATATTGTTACGGGAAAAGTTTACTTGCTCAAGTAATCGTTTTACTTACTCAAGCAATCGTTTTAATTACTCAAGTAATCGTTTTACTTACTCAAGTAATCGTTTTACTTACTCAAGTAATCGTTTCACTTGCTCAAGTAATCGTTTTACTTGCTCAAGTAATCGTTTTAATTACTCAAGCAATCGTTTTAATTACTCAAGTAATCGTTTTAATTACTCAAGCAATCGTTTTAATTACTCAAGCAATCGTTTTAATTACTCAAGTAATCGTTTTAATTACTCAAGTAATCGTTTTAATTACTCAAGTAATCGTTTTACTTGCTCAAGTAATCGTTTTACTTGCTCAAGTAATCGTTTTACTTTGTAAAGAGTTTAGTCAAAATGTTTTGTTTACAGCACTACAAAATATATCCAATCGCCCCAGACGTAGTTTGAAGTTTCATCACCGTCGGCTGCTGTATAAATACGTTTGCGATTTTTAGAAATAGCTGCACGTGTGGCAGGTTCTTCCACATTGGTGGAATTGGGTCCATTATCTCCTTTGCGAGGAATGGGTAAGATACTTGCTTCGCGCATGCCGTAAATGCCATCAACGTGTAATTTCTCAAGAATAAATTCGCTTTCCATGTCAAAAAGTAGTTGTAGCTTCTCTACGTGTAGCAGCAATTCCGCTAAGGTTAGGAGCTACTCCGCGAATACTGGGAGCAATTCCGCTTGAGGTAGAAGCTACCCTGAGAATAATAGGAGCTACTCCGCGAATACTAGGAACTACTCCGCGAACACTAGGAGCAGCTCCGGGAATACAAGGAGCAGCTCCGGGAATACAAGGAGCAGCTCTGGGAATACTAGGAGCAGCTCCGCGAATACTAGGAGTAGCTCCGCGAATACTAGGAGTAGCTCCTAACCTGCACAAAATGCCGCTTATCGGTTTCTACTATAAAGAAATACAAACAAAAATATAAGCTATAAGGACACTACCCCGTAAAGTGCATAAACTCACGGCGGAATCGCAGTGCGTTATGATGTTTATGCAGCAAATCAGCTTATTGAATAATTTATCTCCATAAACCAGCCTACACGAAGCGGAAAAAGAATGATATAGGGATTAATACCGATACAGTATCTTTATCCGCACCAACCTCCCTCCCATCAAACATTCTCAGTAGGCAACAAATTCAATTTGATGGGGCAGTTCACACAATTATAATCAAAGCGCGATTGCATCTTTTTCTGTCGCACGTGAGTGAAAGCATCATTAAAGAAAATATCGTGTAGGGAAGTGTTTTCGTCAAGGGTTCCCATGGAGTCATAATAATAGGAACAGGGCAAAATTTTCTGTTGGTCAATAATCATAATCTCATTGAAAGGTCGCAAACAAGATGCTCCCATCAAAAATCCGAAATCTTTTTCCTCTCCTTTGGCATAAAACGCTTCTTTCGGCTCCATGATTTTCTCGTCTTGGGTATCAGCCTTCACATTTCTGAAATCCGCCATGTTTATTTCCACCGCCGTTTCGGGCACATACACCTCTTCCGTTTCAAAAGCTTCGGGCAAGCGCACATCAATGTCATAGTTCTGCGATTCATCCACAATCAACTGCCTAAAATAATTGTACTTCGCTTTATTGGTGTTGAGCATTTCCTCATGTTCGCTAAAATAAATGTTGCCCACAAGGTGTCTAAAGTCAATTATCCCCACTCCCAATTCAGCACAAAGCCCCACAAAGGCAACGGCTTCCTCTATATTGGAATTCATCAACACAAAATCCATAAACAGCAAGGGGAAAGTGCGTTTATACCGTATTTTCAAGTCGCGCAGTGCCATTATATTGCTCAATATCAAATCATAGTTGGCACCCACGCGTATCTTCTCCACCGTGTGTTTCGTTACTCCATCAAAGGATAATATCACATGCGCACAATTGTTTTCGATGATGATTTTTCGTGTGGTTGAGTTCAGCAACATGCCATTGGTGCACAGTCCTATCTCTATATGGGGATAATTTCGATACAACATGCGCATGATGTCGCCAAAATGCTTGGACATGAGCGGCTCAAATCCGCAGGAAAGCATGATGTGTTTCACATAAGGGGCAATATCGTGCAAATAATGCTGCAATTGGGGTGCCGAAATAGCTTTGGTGGGCTGCGAATAAATTTCCTGCTCTTTATAATGACACATGATGCACCTCAAATTGCACTTATTGGTGATGTCCATCCGCACGGTAAGCCAAGGATGTGTCTTCAAGGTCTGCTTAAACTTCTGCTCAAGGAGCGTTTGAGTAGCAATGGTTTCATGTTTCTCGTCATCCACCTCAATTTCTCTAATTTCCGATGGATGGAGGTCTATGATTAGGGGAAGTTTTTTCGATATGCCATCCGCAAGTTCCACCAACACCTCCACCTCCAAGCCACCATGCATATCAATGGCTTCTTTTTCAGCAATGATGCGAAATCCGCTGTGATTATTATCCGAAAATCCCTGGAAATGTTGCGCCACATCTGCCCTCAGCAAACCAAAGTCGAAAGTATAGGCTGTTGCATCTGCCTTGCAAATCCGTATGTCAATAATTTTATGAACACACAGCAGCCATCCCTCAATGCGATTCGTATGTTGAATATTATCCGCTTTCGCGGGATAGTCAATGCAATAAAGGAAGTTGATTATCATGGGTTTTATTTTATGTAAAAGAGTTGATATGTATTATATTATGATAAAATTGGCACAAGCGACTTACCATTTCTTTTTAAAGTCGCCACGCGAAAAAAACTTCTCAATGAAACAGTATAATAAGATAAAAAAATATCTGCTGCCCATTTCACGAATGCTTAATTTTGATACACCATATTTTCTATTTGTCCATGAATTAGGCACAATTACGTAGGAATAGCCCCGTAGAATTGCTTTGAGGGGCAACTCTATGGTGAGATTGAAATGGGGTGATAAAAATGGCTTGATGCCTTCGATGGTATGCCGTTTATAGAGTTTGAAAGCACAGGTGGTGTCGTTATATTTAATATTCATCACCACACGAATAATCGCATTCGCCATCCGATTGATAATTCTCTTGACAAAAGGATAATTGATAAGCTTTCCGCCTTTGATGAAACGACTTCCAAACACACAATCGAAATTGCCTTCCATCATGGTTTGATAAAATGTAATAAGATCGTGGGGCGAATCAGATAAATCTGCCATCATAATCGCCACGCAATCGCCATCAAAGCGCTCTAATCCAAAGCGAACTGCATATCCAAATCCATTGGGGCTTACATTGGTTTCGTAACGTAAGCTTGGAATGGATTCTTGTAATTTACGTAATATCTCTTCCGTAGCATCTTCCGAATTATCATTTATAACCAATATCTCATGGGGGATGCTGTGCTCTTGCAATACACTGTAAAGCGTTGTTATGGTTTCATAAATTGAACCTTCTTCGTTGTATGCCGGTATAACTACAGATAATTTCATTAATAAGATACTACTTGGTTTGTGTTTATTTCCACTCTATAATTATTAGTTTTATTTATCAGGACAATATAAATCCGATATTTCTCGCGTGGCAGCGCAGTGAAATCAAACTTTGCATTAAAGCCCGATAAATCATAGTTCGTGTTATCCTCTTTATTAGCTTGGGTTACATCATGCCTCACAACTTTTTCGCATTTCAGATAATCAATTAGTTTGCCATTTGTATCCTTTATAGCGATAAAACATTGGGTGTTTTCGGCAGGTATCTTTCGTATAAAAGACCATCCGGCAATAAACATAACGTTAGAATCGGGAATTTGTTCGTTATTATCTAAACAAAAGTCTGTTTCAAGAGAATCTCTTTTGAGCAAACGGTCAATTATTGTTGAATCTTCAGCATAAGTAAATTTATAATAGCCCAACTCTGTGGACATCTTAAGCGCCATCTTTGGTACATCTTTATAGGTATTGAATGCCCACCCAAAATTAAAATTCGAGAACTTTCCCGCAGTTATTAGAGCATAATTCTTGTCAAACTCCTTTTTCTCTGCTATTTTTTGTGGAAGATATTTCGATTGAGTTGATAACGAAAAAAGCAGGGCGAAACTCGTTAGAATAAGTATGTGAATATGTTTTATTTTGTGATGCACCAGCGAAATGAAAGCAATGTAGCAACATGCCACTAACAAGGTGGAGCAAATGGAATAGCGTGAGCTTAATGCTGTATCCAATCCAAATCCGAAACGGGAAAGCGCCGCTAAAACAGACGTGATAAGAATAAAACCCATAAAAGAATAGATGATGGGATTCGCTTTATAGTATTTTTTTATTGTCAAATAAATAATAAACAACACAAGGCATATTCCAATAATGATTGCATAGCTCACATTACCCGTAAATGCACTCCCTAAAAAAGCGAAGATATAACCAACAAACCCAAGCGGATTTTCTACTACAGGTTTAAACAAATCGGGATGTTGAATCGGCTTTTGATAATTGAAGAAGTAAAAAAGTATCACGAACAGTCCGCTCAGCAACCATGCAAGCTTTTTCTTAATCGAGAAGCCCCTATTCATAAACAATACGATGCCGCCTGCAAAAAACACCATCATGCCGTTTGCGCTTGTAAACGAAGCCATAATCGCCAAAAAGATGGATAGATAGATGGCATAAGGTTTTCGTTTGAACAAAAAATAAAGCGACAGAAGCACGAAACAATTCACCCACAAATTTTGCAAGGAACCCATTGCCCAGAAAATGATTTCCCAATATCTGAAATTAAAAAGCAGTAATGAAATGGGAAGAAGATAAAAGATTTTGGATTTAAAATTAGTTAAAGTAAATGACTTATACAGAAAAAGCATGATGACTATCAACGAACTATTTCCAATGATGATAAACCATTTAAAGTCTAATTGGTTCAAAAAGTAATATTGCAGTAGTGCAACTAAGCGGACAAAGACTATCCTGTGTTCGTTGTGTTGAGCAAACAGAATAGCGATGCGATCACCAAAATTTGGATACAGTATATAATAGTTTAAAGACCAAATAATCGCATGAAAGTCGTCATTATAAGGGAAATTGATGGAGTAATAGATTACAATAAAGAAATAGTAGGTTACAACAACACTTGGAATGATTAAAGAAATTAGCAATAAAGCCTTAGGAGACAAAACCAATTGGTTTGCTTTTTTTATCTTCTTTACAATCCTGTTGATGTATGCTGTTATGACCATATAGTTACCTTATACCCTCTTTTTTAAGGCAACATAAATTTGACTCAATATATCTTCCAAAGTGAACTCATATTTCCATTGCGGATAGTGCGATTCAAATTTCCTCACATCGCTAATCCACCAAATGTGGTCGCCAATTCTATTATCATTACTATAAATGGTCTTCATTTTATTTCCGGTGATGCTTTCGCATAGGGCAATAGCTTCAAGCATGGAGCAATTGGAATGACGGCTGCCTCCTGCATTATAAACCTCTCCTTGTTTGGGGGCATTATAAAAATGATAAAACATATTCACAAGGTCAAAAGCATGGATGTTATCGCGGACTTGTTTGCCTTTATAACCAAACACCTTGTAGGGTTCTTTGGTGATTGCACATTTCATTAAATAGGATAAAAAGCCATGCAATTGCGTGCCTGCATGATTCGGACCCGTCAAACAACCTCCTCTAAAAATCCCTACATTCATGCCAAAATATTTCCCATATTCCTGCGACAACACATCGGCTGCCAACTTGGATGCACCAAACAGAGAATGTTTTGAGTTGTCAACAGTCATGCTTTCATCAATACCGGCACTATAATACGGATGGGTTTCGGCAATTTCCCACCTGCGTTCCTGTTCCACCAAAGGAAGACGGTTTGGAGTGTCGCCATAGACTTTATTGGTTGAGGTATAAATGAACACGGATTGCTTTGCATATAATCGCGTCAACTCTAATAAATTCAGCGTTCCATTAGCATTAATGGTGAAATCAGTGATGGGTTCTTTGGCAGCCCAATCGTGGCTTGGTTGGGCTGCGGCATGAATAACCAACTTGATATCGGTGTTATATTCCGAAAAGACTTTTTGCAAGATAGTGTAATTTCTGATGTCAATAGAGTTATGGTGATAGTTTCCAATGGTTTTTTGCAATTCTTTCTTACACCAATCTGTTGAAGAGTCTTCTCCGAAAAAGTATGCTCTTTGGTTGTTATCAATACCGATAATCAAATCCATCTTTTGTGAAAAAAAACGAACAGATTCACTGCCTATAAGTCCGGCAGAGCCTGTGATGATGGCTACTTTCATTCTATGTTATTTTAATAGTGGTTTCAATTTTGCTTCATTCGTTTCAATCCATTTGAAAATATCCGTGAAGATACTCTCTAAACTTTTCGTAGGCTTCCACCCTATTTCATTTGCTATTTTCGTATTATCCGTAATATATACTCTTAAATCAGCAGCTCTGTTTTGCATTTCAGAATCTATGATTAAGTTGTTTCCGGTAATTCTGCTGCAAATACGTGTCATCTCCAATAAGGAAACACTTGATTGCAAACCTCCACCAGCATTGAATATTTTTCCGTTAAACTTTTCTATGTGGTGTATCTGCATATCCACAAGCTCAATTAAATCGTCAATATGAAGCATGTCTCTCACTTGTTTGCCCATGCCACCGTAACCAATATATTTTAGGGGTTGCTTCCAATAATGTTTTGCCATCCAAAATGTAGCTACACCTTGATCCGTTTTCCCCATTTGCCGTGGTCCGGCAATAACTCCAAAGCGGGTGATAGCCGATTCCAGATTGTAGAATGCACTATATTCTTGTATGAAAAGTTCAGAAGCAAGTTTGGTGGCACCATAAAAAGAACGTGCACCGAAAAGATTTAATGATTCAGAAATACCTAATTGTGATATCCCCACTTCCTTTTGCTGATTGGCGAAAGCAAAACGGGTTTCTTCTTCTATGAAATTTGCATGTTCAATTTTATCTATGGGATAAACTCTACTTGTGGAAAGAAAAATAAGCTTTGCTTTGTATTTCAAACAAGCATTGAAACAATTTATCGAACCAAAAAGATTATTATTGATGATATACGTCGGGTCGGTGTCTAAGCCTGTCAACACAGAAGGCTCTGCCGACGCTTCAATGAGAACGTCAAAAGCACCAACAGAAGTCAAATCCTCATCGTTGCGAATGTCTCCATGAATAAATTCAATACCGTGTTCCCTGAAGTCAACCAAATTTAATTCAGACCCGCGCCTCTTCAAATTATCGAAGGCAAGGATGGAATAGCTTGGATATTTCTCTTTAAGTTTCAAACAAAGTGAGGAACCAATGAATCCTGCGCCTCCGGTTATAAGTATTTTCATTATGCTTAAATATGTTTTGCCTTTTGTTTCCAACGAATAGAAATGTTTGATTTCAGTAGTAGAATGGATATATTATTTTATGCCAAAGTTATGAACGCCCAACGAAAGATTTGGATTATAACATGGATCGTTCTCCACATATTTTTTCCATTTCTTTCTAAATAGGTTAACTTCTTTCACATGCTTTTTATAGGATTCGCTCGTGCTGTGTGGATGTCCACGCGACATAGATTCGTAGTGATACAATTCGCAATGCGGCACATATAAGTTGCGATAGCCCGCTTCCACCAACTTCAAACAAAAATCAACATCGTTATATTCTGTGCCAAATTCTTCATCAAAGCCACCCACTTCATCAAAAAGAGCCGTGCGTACCATGCAGCAAGCCCCTGTAACGGCAGAATAGGTATTCAACATGTTTATATAGTTGAAATAACCGGGTCCTTCGCGATAATCTCCAACAAGCACATGCCCTGCTGCGCCTCCTAAGCCAACAATCACTCCTGCATGTTGAATCGTGTCGTTATCATACAACAGCTTGACACCAACCACACCCACTTCTTTCCGCTGCGCATGTTCCATCATCGCTTCGAGCCAATCGGGCGTAATCACTTCAGTGTCATTATTGAGCAAAAGCAAGAATTCGCCCGTTGCATGTTTTCTTCCAAGATTAATCAATCGAGAGAAATTGAAGGGGTGTTTGTCTTGAACACATTTGAAAGAAATTGCACTCTGTTTCGAGTAATGTTTCACCAAACTAAAGAATTCCTTTTGGTCGCTATTGTTATCAATCAAAATGATTTCAAAATTCCGATACGTTGATTTCTTTTCTATAGACCTTAAACATTTCTTTAATAACTCCGCTTGATTTTTAGAAGGAATAATGATGCTCACCTTAGCGTTTTTATTCACCAATCCAAAACGAATACTGTAGCCTCTAAAACTATCTAAGAAATCAACCGTGGCTTCCATGCCGCGTCGTGTCATGGCTTCGGTGAGCGCCATCTGAGCTGCACGATATGCGTAAGGTTTCACGGCTTCGCTCATGGCGGCACTTTCGCTGTGGATGCGCCAATGATACAGCACTTCGGGAATATGAATCACTTTATTGTAGATTTCGGTGTAACGCAAAATCAAATCGTAATCCTGACTGCCTTCATAGCCCACGCGCCATCCTCCAACATCGCGAAGCTGCGCGGTCTTGAAAATGCACACATGACCAAGATAGTTTCGCGAAAGCAAATTGTCGGGACACCAATCAGGCTTGAAATGCGGATCGGAATGTAAGCCCCATTCATCAATTTTGTCTTCATCGGAATAAATCAAATCCGCACCGCCTTGCCTGTTGATAGCTTTGGCTATTTCATAAAGCGCATCTTCGCGCAGAATATCATCATGGTCCATCAAAACAGCATACTCGCCGGTTGCCAATTCGAGGGCAGAGTTCGAGGCACGTGAAATATGTCCGTTTTTTTCACGATACACCACCTTGATGCGTTCATCTGCCTTGCAATATCTCTCTAAAGTTTCTCTAATTTCAATGTCCGTAGAATTATCATCAGCGATACATATCTCCCAATACTCATAAATCTGTCCGATAATTGAATCCAATGCTTTCGTAAGCAAATCAATTCGGGGATTATACACAGGTATCACAATGCTAAACAACGGACGTTGCGCAAAACTGTTGATACTTCTTTTGTGTTGTTTGATGATTTCTTTGTTCAGTTTCTTGCGCATCAAATATTGCGAATAGTGAGCTGTTGTGGCAAGATAATTTCCAACCACTTCAATAATCACCACCTTGCGTATTTCAAAAATAAGATATAAGGTGCGGAACACTTTAGTCAAAAACAAACGAAAAATCCGCCCTCCGCGTTTGAATATATATTTATATAAGATCGTCCAAAAGTTTCGCTTCTTTCCTTTACTTACATTCGACCGGAGTCGGCTGAGGTATAAATAAAAAAACTTTCGGAGTTTTACTAATGTGCTGTTTTCAAGTATTGCCAATTGTTGAATCAACTTGTCCATGCTTCGCAGTGCCGTGTCAAGTTGCTTATTCAATTCCTCTATCTCTCTCGATGCCCGCTTAAACTGTTTTTTCCAATAATGCGGATCGCCTTCCTCTCCCAAATCAGAAGTATTAGACGGTTCATCCATTTTAGGCTTTTCCTCGTCTTGGTCTTTTTTATCCTGCATATTATTTTCGCTATTCATCATTTGGCTGCAAAAATACGAAAATTATTAAATGTAGTGATATTTATAATTCGCAGAAATGTTGGAGGCATTAAACTATTCAACTAATTTCTTAGTTCGGAGTTCGGGATGAGGACAATATTACCACATAGGCTCCCGACACTCCCTTTATGAGGTTGTGTGCGGGACAGGACATAGACGACAATAGAAATTTTGATCTTTGTATTTGGTATTTGGAGCTTGGTATTTGGTATTTGATTCTTGGTATTTCAAAGCCTCTGTGTAGCTCCTTTTTCACTGTGTATCTCTGTGTAACAACAAAAAAACCACGGAGGCTCCCGACCTCCCGACTTTCAGTACGGGACAGGTATGGTACGGGACAGGACTAAGAACACTAAGAGACACTAAGAAGAAATTAATCGCTTATCACAATCTTCCTCGTTTCAATTTGCTTATCATCTATGATTAGTTTTAGAAAATATAGCCCATTGCTGAGTTGATTGCGGTGCAGGGTGATTTGATTGCAATCGGCGTAATGGTTTTGCAGGAGGAGTTTGCCTTGGAGGTCGTAAAGGGAAAGGGCAATGGTGGGGTAGGTTTTGTCGAAGGAGATTTGAGTGGAAGTGGAGAAGGGATTGGGTGAGATTGTAAAAGATTTGTTTCGTTCTTCTTCAATACCTAAAAATGCATGGAAACAACTGTTGTATATTGGATTTGCATATTTTAAAGAATCATTTTCGTAATAACAGACAATATTTAATGCATTTCCTGTCAATGGTGGTCCAAAATACAACATACCATAAGTATCTCCAATTCCTTCAATCCATGCGTGCCATTCTTGATTTACAAAATGAATGACCTTTCGATAATGATTATCAATCTGAACGGAATCAATTAAACTAACCTTCCATGTATGAGGTGTCAGACTAAATGGTGTATTTGTAATTGTTACTGAATCTTCATCAGCAATTCCAAAATCATATAGCAGCCCCTCTATATTATTGTATAAAACATAAACTCTTTTTGCACTATCTTCTCTGAGATAATAATTCATTTTTATCCAATTAATAGAATCCTGTGTTATTTCAGAAATATAATATTTCTTCTCCAGAATTATTGTGTCTTTTGTAAAACGATACAATTGCGTATAATGTGGAGGAGGTCCAGCATATACATCATAATAGTTCCACAATTTGTTCGTATCAATTAATTTGTGAAACTGGGCATTAATCTTACTTGTTATCAAACATAGTAAAAGTACAAATAAAAGCTTTTTCATACCATCAATTTTTCATTTTTCATTTTTAGTTTTTCATTCTCCCCCAACAACTATCTTCCTCGTTTCAATTTGCTTATCATCTATGATTAGTTTTAGAAAATACAGCCCATTGCTAAGTTGATTGCGGTGCAGGGTGATTTGATTGCAATCGGCGTAATGGTTTTGCAGGAGGAGTTTACCTTGGAGATCGTAAAGGGAAAGGGCAATGGTGGGGTAGGTTTTGTCGAAGGAGATTTGGGCGGAGATGGAAAAGGGATTGGGAAAGATACTAAAGTTATCTGATGAAGAATTGTTTTCATTTATAGATAAAGGTAAACAAACATTGCATGTAGGAGTAAATTGCGTTCCTTCATTTGTTGCTGTCCACACACAGTTTGGGTAATTTCTTCCATCAACAAATACTCCCATAGGCTGATCAGTATTTATTGGAAATCCATTCAGTCCATGAGCTGCTCTGCCATGATTCCAATTTGTACATGTATCCTTGATTCCTATATGGGTTTCAATAATATTTGTTGTTTCAAAGAGCTTAACTTGTCCTTTAAAAACTTTAGAACATGAATCCATAGGGACATTATCGAAGGATACAATAAATACACGATTAGGAGCAACTCCAATAGAAGCATAAGAAATATTTCCGCCTAATGAAGGATTTAAATCTTGCCAAGGCATCATAACACAACATCCAGGAGCAACTGAAGCGTAACTACTTGGAAGAGGAATGTCATGAATAACAGGGTTGCAATAATCAATCCAATAAGGATAGGTCGCATCAAATGTAACAATTCCATTAGAACCAATTACTAAAGAATCTAAAATATGACCATAGAAGCAGAAATTAAACCCTATTGCAATCCTTGGAGAAAATGCATCTGCACCAATTGAAACGCTAGTGCCACTATAGGGTGCAGGATTGTAAGGGATGGTAGAAACAGAATAACATTGAGCGTTTGCAAATAATGCAAGCGTCATAAATAGGATAAACAGATTTGTTTTCATTTTTTTTATTTATACGTTATGAACAAAACGAAATAACTAACTGTTTATTTGAAGATATATGACATATTTTTTGAAATTTGAAAATATTGCCATGCATTCTATTCCCATATTATATTAACCCTAATAATAACGGCACATACATACAAAAAAAAACTTCCAAAGAAATAAATATCTTTGGAAGTTTCGTTAATTTTTTAAAGGTTAAATAAAATGTTTTAGG
>CAIWVT010000204.1 GCA_903916135.1 uncultured bacterium | reverse complement strand
CTGCCCTGTTATTGCCCCTTTTTAAGGGGTTGGGGTTTCTTCCTGCCCTGTTATTGCCCCTTTTTAAGGGGTTGGGGTTTCTTCCTGCCCTGTTATTGCCCCTTTTTAAGGGGTTGGGGTTTCTTTCCGCCCTGTTATTGCCCCTTTTTAACCTGTCCTGTACACAAACCTGTCCCGCACACAGACCTGTCCCGATACGCAGTGTCGGGAGTCTCGGGAGGGGTTGTGGTTTCTTTCCTCCCCGTTCGCCAAAGGTACCACCTCTGTCGCCCCTATCATTTTATACTCCCTCCTAAAATCATATCTAACCTGTCCCGTACACGTACCTGTCCCGTACATGGACCTGTCCCGATACGCAGTATCGGGACAGGTCAGGAGTGTCGGGATCATAAAAATCAGCGTCATCCGCATACCATTCCTTTTGCGTCTTAGCGTCTTTGCGCGAATCAATTCGCCAGATTTCCTTATCCCAACCCCCATTTTCATCCTTCCGCAATACAATATTATCAAATGAACAAATTTGTATGTATATAAAAATCAACACGAAGTATCTCAAAAAGTCGACCTTTGCCTCTGGATTGACATCCTTTGACTCTGGATAGACAATCATTGACTCTGGATAGACAGTCATTGACTCTGGATAGATAATCATTGACTCTGGAAAGACAATCATTGACTCTGGAAAGACAATCATTGACTCTGGAAAGACAATCATTGCCTCTGGAAAGACAATCATTGGCTCTGGATAGATAATCATTGACTCTGGAACAATAATCATTAACTTTTGCAAGAAAATGACCATCTTTAAAAAAATACTCAAAGGAACTAAAAAGTCATCAGAAACGTCTAAATTGACACTGACCGAGTCTGGATAGATTCTGACCGTGTCTGGATTAACTTTGACCGAGCCTGGATAGCCTCTGACCGAGCCTGGATAGACTCTGACCATGTCTGGATTGACTCTGACCGAGTCTGGATTGACTCTGACCGAGCCTGGATAGCTCTGACCGAGCCTGGATTGACTCTGACCATGTCTGGATAGACTCTGACTGAGTCTGGATTGAATCTGACAGAGCCTGGATTGAATCTGACCGAGCCTGGATAGCCTCTGACCGAGTCTGGATTGAATCTGACCGTGTCTGGATTGAATCTGACCGAGTCTGGATTGAATCTGACCGAGTCTGTAAACACAATGACAGCGTTTTACGAAATAATGACTGCCCGCTTAGGAATATCCACAACTCGTGTAGCTTCCATAACAGCCCATAAACTCACTTTCGTGGATTGTTACGGCTTATACATAGACCCGGCAACCCACACCCCACCGGTAGTGGCTAGCATGAACGCTATATACGATATATTCCATCCCGAAATGCTTGCATTAAAACAACAATTGAAAGCAGATATGGACATCACTTTAACCATGGAAGATTATGCATCACTGTTTATTCACCAAGACGTTGATAAACGCAGCAAGGTGCCTGCTCCTAAATTTGCTCCCCTGAATCAAATTATTAAACAAAATCGTTTAGTAACCACAGTTTTCACCAGCAATCCAATTGCACCTCACGAAACCGAGAAATTCAAACCTGTTGATGTGGCGCTTATCGGCAGAAAAATGATAATCGTTGAAGCTGACGAAGCTATCCCTGCACAAGAAAAGTTTCTTCCTTTAGACCCAATTGGTGCAGTAGTATATGAAATAGTATTTCAACTCGAAGAAATTGGCAAGGTTGCCTATTTAATCACATGGTATTTAAGCCCGACAGGCGAATCCGGTCCCGTAAGCGACCCGATAAAAATTAATATCATCTAAAAGGCGACGCATTCCGACTCTCGGACAAATTAATTTAAAAGAAAAAAGGCTTCACAGGAATGTTGAAGCCTTTTTTTGTTTACCTTTGACAAAAATTTAAACGTATGAAAAAAGTACTATGGATGATGTTGGTGATAGTGGCTGTTGCAAGTAGCTGCAAAAAATACGAAGAAGGACCTTGTATTAGTTTAAGAAGCCCTGAGAAGAGGTTAACTGGACATTATACAATCACATCCTATACAATTAACGGAGAAGACTCTTTGAGTTTATTCAATGACAGTCTTAGCACTAATGCTCAGTTTGTCAGGTACCCAGATCATTTAGAAATTAACTTTCATTTTGATGGACTAAGAAAAGATGGGAAATATAGTTATATGGGATGTACATGCAATTTTGATGATAACAATTCAATTTTGCATTTTTGGGGTTGTGGTAGTTCGGAATCAATTGGTACAGGTCCTTTCAGAGATAATATAAGAGATATAAGTTATAAAATTCTCAAATTAACAAACAAAGAAGTAAAGTTAAAAACGCTTTATAATAATAAAGAATATGTTGTTGTTATGGTGAAAAATAATTGAAACAATGTTGGGATAAGCTTGCAACTCCTCATTAATTATAAAAAAGACTTGCCTTTAAGCCATGTTATGCTTTTTTTTCCTACCTTTGTTCTTTTAATTCCTACACGCTCATGCGAAAAACAAGCTACCTATATCTTATAATGTATATTGTGCTCTATATGCTTTCTTCCTGCAAGAAAAATGTTGACACCTTTGCGCCCCAAATCACCATCACCACTCCCACCGAAAATCAGCAATTCAGCGTCATGGATTCCATCCACGTAATCGCCAACGTCTGCGACGACCGCAAACTCCAAACCATAGACATCACCGTAACCAACCTCTCCTTTGTAACGGTCTTAAGCTCGCCCACCATTCATCCCGTCAACAATTGCTACGACATCAACCAATCCCTTCCCATCAACGATATTTTTCTCACTTCGGGCTTCTATTACCTACTCATCAATGCCTCCGACGGCGTGAACGTTACACGGAAGTTTCAAAAAATCTATATCAGCGGATTGCCCAAGAGACTAAAATACGTGATAGTCGTCACCAAAAACGGCAACACCCTCGGCATCCACAAAATTGACTCCACCCACACGGTCAGCCTCATCAACACCCTCACACAGGACTATTGCGGCTCGGCAGTAAGCTCCAATGCCCAGTTGTTTTATATTGCCGGGAGATACAACGGCGACGTTTCCGCGTATAGCACTCAGGATTGGACATTGCAGTGGAACATACCCGTCATCGTGAGTCCGCCCTTTCCATATTTCGAAGCCATTGAAGTATATGATGGAATGTTATACCTGTCTTATCGTCAGGCGAAATTTGAAATCTACAACGAATTGGGCAACATACAAACGTCCTGCGCCATTGACTATGGAAACTATCCCATGAAATTCTTGCCGACAGGAAACTTTCTGCTCACCTACGAACGCAGCCCTTCAGCAAGTGTAAAGCAGTTCGTGATTTACTTCAAAACCTCGTATGCCATTTTCCAAAAACTCACCATTCCCTTCGAAGTGCAGAGCCTTTTTCCCAAAGACGACGACCATAGCATAGTGTTTACCAACTATAACAATCAGGCAACCATCAAACTCTTCACCATCTCCACGCATAACTTTTGGGATGCCTACACGGTTTCCACGGGTGCCATCACTTCCGTGGCTTGCATAGATGCCAACAACTATCTGTATGCCACTTCCACAGGATTTTATTGGTACGATTATCAAAACACGAGTTCCGTATTGCTAAGCGCGCCTGTCAATCCCCAACTTGTTGTGTATGATGAAACCGAATCTAACTATATGATAGCGGCAGACTATCACACCTTCAAAACCCTGTCCTTTCCTGCCTCTAATGTGCAATACTCCTTAAACTTTGCAGATTCCATCATCAATATCCTTCCCGTTTATAACAAAGATTAACCCAACATGAGAAGAGAAGTTATCACCACGGCAGATGGTTCCTCCACGATTTTCCTGCCCGAACTCAACGAATGTTATCATTCCACCCATGGTGCCATCAACGAAGCCATGCACATCTTTATTGATGCGGGTTTTAGAGTGATGATGAATCAGAAATCTAAACTTCATATCTTAGAAATAGGCTTTGGTACTGGGTTAAATGCCCTTCTTAGCCTCATTGAAAGCATTAAAGAGAACAAAGAAGTATTTTATCACGGTATAGAACCCTTTCCTGTTGACAAATGTGAACTCGACCAAATCAATTATCCTGAACTGATTGAGCACCCTCTATCAAAAGACTTATTTGAAAAGCTCCACACATCCGTATGGGAAAAGCCGCAAGCGATAACTCCCACCTTCGAGTTGCTAAAAGTAAAACAGAGAATAGAAGATATACATTTGTCAACCGATTTTTTTGATTTAGTATATTTCGATGCCTTTGCCCCGACTGTTCAACCCGAATTGTGGCAGAAAGAAATCTTTCAGAAGATTTTCCTTTCGATGACAAATGGCGGAATACTGGTTACCTATTCCTGCAAAGGCGATGTGAAAAGAGCCTTGAAAGCTTGCGGATTCAACCTTGAAAAACTACCGGGACCTACCGGGAAAAGAGAGTTTTTGAGAGCCACAAAAGATTCAGCCCCTTATATCGAATGAAGTGAAGTGTTTAACCTCTCCTTTCGTAATAGAAATATCGTTCACAATTGCCCAACGCGGACCACTTTTACACCATATTATATAGCAGCCATATTTTCTTGTGTTCCTTCGGCTTCAATATACACCTTTCCGTCGTCCAGATTCTTCACAAAACCTTTTATATTATGTTCTAAAGCCGCCTGTTTGGCACTGTAGCGAAATCCCACTCCCTGTACTTTTCCGGCGACTACTATAATAATATGTATAAGCATAGCAGATAAGCTTACGGATTCAACCTTTTGTTGATTAATGAAGATACTATTTCAAATAATTGTATAGGACTTAATTTCCGCCACAACATGGCATTCAGTTTATCACCAAACGCCAAGTAATAATCAATATTAGCCTGCTCAAACTCTTTAATGACATGTTTTCTAAAATTTATGCAGGCGATCCATCCATCATCAATCTCATCAAACCACTCTTGATAATACGAATCATCTGAAAAATGAAAGTTGAGAACGTTCTCTCCAATCAAAATAAAATAGTGTATGCCATTTT
>CAIWVT010000203.1 GCA_903916135.1 uncultured bacterium | reverse complement strand
ATCTGATGACTTGAAGTCATCTGATGAATTTTAGGGACAATTTGGTGTTTTGCAAATGATTGAATTTTAAACCAATAAAATTTGTTATATAGTAGGTTTGTAAATTTAAAAAAAAGCTTGCCCTTAGTGAGGCAAGCCTTTTTTGATTTGATATTTATTACGGAGGCAGCGCCTACCGTCGAACATGTCAAAATTTAATATGTTTAACAGATTTGAAATTTACATCAGATAAAATTGTTTGCCCAGCAGATGGAAACGATTTAACTATTATTACATTATTTTTCTTTTTTAAATTAATCATTCCATAAATAGTATCACCATATTCCGTTGTGTATTTGACAATATCTCCAATATTTACTTCTTCATAATTTAAATAGTCAGCCTCAATATATTTTTTTTCAATTAATACTTTTTTTATTAAAGCTTCTTCTTGTGTTATAGTAGGTAAATTATCTGTGTTTTGATTATTCTTAAATTTATCTGTGTTTTGATTATTCACAAATTCATCTGGATTTTGTTTTGGACATTTTATTACATCATAGATTGCAGAAACTTTTTTGTTTCTACTGAAAAGTTTTGCACCCTCTACATCCCATCGGACATTTTGAATAGTAACATCTTGTCCATAACGAGCTTTTGCATCTTGCAATAATTGTTCAAGTGTCAATGAAAATTGAGTAGCACCTGTAGCTGTTTTTGAACAAGTAGCAATATAAGTTGGATTTGTACATGCAGCACCATTATTTGTTTCAGGCTGAAATGTTGTTACATTATATCTACTGCAAGACTGAATAGTAAGCAATGTCGCAATTATAAATAAAAATTTGATATTCTTCTTCATTTTACAAATATTATGTTCTCTGCTGTGCTTTATTTTCGGGCGTTACAGATCATTTCCAATAGCGTTGTTCTAAATATGTCAATGGTGCGATTGTGTCAATACAGTTTTTTGCTGGTTCTAAAAGGTCTTTCGGGTCAACTGCAATATATAGCTCTGGTGATTTCAAAACGTTCTTCCACGTTTCTTCAAGTGTAGTTCCTGCTAACTTTCCGCTTGTTGTATTTACTTCTTTTAGTTCCTTGTTGTCCTTTGGAATAACGTGTAAATGAAGATAGGTGTCTGCTCCATATTCTTGTGCTTTCGTCATTTCGTGTGCAAGTAAAGTTTGTCGCGTAAGTTGATAGTAAGGTTCTGTAAATAGCCCTTCTATATTTGAAAGTTTAAGTGGGCTTTCAGGATGATTTAAAAGAGGACTATAAGTTTTAATTCTTGTTTGTCCGCTGTCGCCTTCTGCCTTTGATGTTTTACCATAAGTTTCTACATACTTCCATTCTATAAAAAACAATTTACGTTTTCCGTTGTCAAGTTCTGCTAACATTACTGCATCAACTGAAGTTGAGTTAGCTCCTCTTGTATGAAGTTTCTCGCCTAAATAGTTTGTTGAACCTACTACTTCAAAGTCAACGTAACCGCTGTCTTTACCATTGTCCAAAACCAAAGCTGTCTTAACAGTCTTGTCAATGCCTTTAAGTATTGCGGTTGCAATGTCTTGTCGTTGTCGCACGAAATAAAGATGATTCACACATGCAATTTGTGATGAAAGTAAATGTCCTGTCGGTTCGTTTCCGCTGTCCCAAAATGGAATACCGTTTCGCCTAAAGTAGTCAATAGCGTCTTCTCTAACACCTGCCCAAATGTTTAGTGCAGGGTCTTTAAGAATAAATGTTCTGTCAAGCCTTTTAAATTTTCCACCTCCTGGATCTTTGAAAACTTCGTCCCGAATTTCTATTGCTTTTTTTCTTTGTTGTTCAATGTAGCTCATATTGTGTTTCTAAGTATATTTTTCATTTTTCATTCCTCACGAAACCGGCGGCACATCATCCTCACTATCCACAACCACATGCGTAATCCTCTTCCGCAACACACTCAATGTATAATCCCTTGTCTTTTGCGGATCCGTATATTTATAAACCCGCTTTCCGTCCGCAGCTATCCGCATTATATCCTTATACATCGCATTCAAAAACACCAAATTTGCCTGCACCATAGCTTCCTTCGCTTCCACCATTATATTCCTATCCGTATTCTGCTTATCAATAGCCGTAACCTTAGCACCAAAATCCGCGTGTATCACGTCCGTATAACCCAAAGGTTCCAAAACATCAAAATTATCATCCATCAATTTCCAAACAGTCTGCAATTCAATCACCGCCAAATCAATATCCTTTTCCCCAATTGCTTCCCGTGCCTGTTTAAATCTAAAATCAGCCAAAGCCACTGTCAATTCGCTGTCTTCTTCCGCATCAGCATCATCCACATAACCCTCTATACTTGTCAACACGGGTCTAAATTTTTCTGCTGCTTCATACAATTTTTCCGTCAACTTCTTCACCTCACCTATCTTAATCTTATTCTCCACCAAATCCGTCAAATCCGCTATTCTCAGCAACAAAGCAGCCACAAAAGCCGAATTATACTTTGGTTTATACGCCAAAAAATCAGCAATATCTCTAACCAAACTATCCTTAATCATTTTACAAACCGAAACAAGTTCGCTAACCGTAATCGAAAACAATCTTTTCATATCAAGTAATTTTTAAATTTAGGGTGTAAAATTAAACATTTTTTTTAATACCAAGTGTTTTTTTCGTATTTTTTTTCATGTTTAATAAAAAAAAACTCAAAAAACATTTATTCTTTTTATTCTGAATTCAAAAACCTGCCCAACTGAATTTATTCTGGCAAATCAAAAACTTTGCGCTCTTTGCGTGTTTTTCTTCGCGCCTTTGCGCGAAAAAAGACAATAAATAAGCAAAACATCACAAAATGCTATCCTCCTAAAATTTTACATTTCCTGCCCGAATGACGAAGTCAGGCGGGTTCTTTTTTCACTCCCAAAAACAGCTCTTTTTACCCAAAAATACTCACCTATCCTTACTCCCACAAGCCTTTCCAAAGCATACACAAAACTCTTACTGTGTGCCATTGAACTGTTTTTGTGTATGACAAAACTCTTACTGTGTATCCCAGAAATGTTTTTGTGTATCAAAAAACTCTTACTGTGTGCCACAAAACTCTTACTGTGTACCATTAAACTGTTTTTGTGTACTACAAAACCCTTACTGTGTATCATTGAAATGTTTTTAGATACCTCAAAACTCATATTGTGTATCATTGAAGTGTTTTTGTGTATGACAAAACTCTTACTGTGCACCATTAAACTGCTTTTGTGTATGACAAAACTCTTACTGTGTACCATTAAACTGTTTTTGTGTATGATAAAACTCTTACTGTGTACCATTGAACTCTTACTGTGTATGCCAGTCCTCTTTTTTCTATCATAGTATTATAATTCCCACTCTTTACACAATTGAAATCTTAAACCTGAAACTTGCATCTTTTCCAATTATATACGTGTGCTTGCCTAACACAAGAAACCCATCCCAAGTCCCATCCACCACCCGCTTCATACGTTAAATTATCTATAATGCTTTATCACTTACTAATGAAACTATTTTTCAAACGTTTACATTATTATTAAAAAGATATTTTGTAGCTTCGCTCTATCATTTTGCAACCATAATTTTTTCAACTTGATTCGCCTAAAACCACCATAAAAATGAAAAAAAATTACCTCTTACTTTTATTTTTTGTTCTGATATCCGTTTTCCGATTGTATGCCCAACATGATGATAACGATAAATCCAACGAAAGGAAAAACAACGAACCCATAGCAGCAAACCAGAACAAAGATTACACCGTCAATTGGCAAGTGAACCCCTTCAATACTAAGATTTTTATTGAAAACCAAGGTCAATTTGATGGAGAAAACGACACTTTTTTCCCCATTCTTTTTGCCGCTCGTTTGGGTAACATTGATGCGTACTTTGATGCTCTGGGCATCACCTATCGCTATCAGAAGTTGGGAAATCCCAAGAACAAAGCTGAGAAAGAAAAGGACGAAAAAGAACGCGAAGCTCGGGGCGAAGAGCGCGAAGACGAAATAGTGGAAACCCTGTTTGTACGCTTGACTTGGCTGGGTGCCAATCCCAATGCCACCGTCACGGGTTCGGAAGCCGAAACCTATTATTCCACCTATCCTGTGGGATTGGAAGGAACCATTAAGGCGAATGTGTACCGAAAGATTATCTATCACGATTTGTATCCCGGCATTGATGTTGAATATGTGTTTCCAACAGATAAAGAAGGCATCAAATATAACCTCATCGTTCATCGCGGAGCGGATATTTCGAAAGTGCAACTGAAATATGAAGGCATTGACAACATGCATCTCAACCCGGAAGGCGACATCATCGTTGAAACCGAAATGGGCGAATTTACCGACCATGCCCCCATTTGTTTTTATCAGGAAGGAGAAAGCGTAGCCGCTTCTTATACTCTAAATTCCAATGTAGAATCCTTCGCGTTCAGCAAAGGCTATAACCATCATAAAACACTTATTGTGGACCCATGGACAACCAATCCCGCCTTTGGCGGAACCTATAATGATGCCTATGAGGTGGATTGGGACGATCAGGATAATGTGTATGTGTATGGCACTTGGGGACCTTCGAAACTCGTGAAAATCAACAGTGCGGGGGTGATTCAATGGACATTTAATGCCATCACCATCAATACCGACGTGGAAGCACAATGGGGCGATTTTGTGGTGGACAAAGTCACCGGAACAAGCTATCTTGTGGAAGGCTACAACCGTTCCACTGCAGGAGGGGCGCGCTCGCTGAAAGTACGCACCAATGGAACTTTGGCAGGCACTTTCACCGGCAATACCAACTTTGAAGAAATGGATAGAGTGGTGTATAGCGCTTGCACCCGTCAACTGGTGATTGGTGGTGGCGGAACCAATTCTATCAATCAGGGTTGCATGTTGGACACCACCATGACGGGTTTTGTACCCCACAATGTGTTGAATGCCGATCTTCCTTATCATGATATGTGGCTCACCGCAATGGATCCTTCGGGCACTGCAGTCTATATGGGTTCGGCAAATTCGTGCTGCAATAACAATGTGGCGTATGATGATAGATTACTCAAACTTAACGTTCCAGCCCTCACCGCTTCCACCTTCAATTTGAATATCCATGCATGGACTTATATGCCCGAAGCTTTATCCAATGTGCTTTATATGACCTGGAGCGGTGTGCCTGCAAATGGTTTTAACGGGATGGCAGCCAGCAAAAACTTTCTATTTATGTTTGATGGTGCCGATTTATTTAAGGTGAACAAAACCACCGGAAATCTCATAGTCACCCGGAGCGGTGTGGCGACCACCATGCAAAGTTGGGGCGGTCTGGATGTGGATGTGTGCGATAATGTGTATGTGGGCAGCAACAGTAAAATATCGGTTTTCAATGGCACCACCCTTGCGAGTGCGAGTGCGCCAACAAGCACCATAGTGTTGCCCAACACGGTATATGATGTGAAACTGGGAAAGAATTATCAAAAAGTATATGCCTGCGGTCATACTTATGTTATCTCCATCAATATTACTACGCCACCTGTGATATTGGCAAAGATTATCGTTCAGCCCACTTGCGGTTCATGTAATGGTACCGCTAAAGTCAATCTAACTACTTGCGGTGTTATAGATACAGTAGGTGCCACCTATTTATGGAGCAATGGAGCCACCACACATACCATAACAGGTCTTTGCGCCGGCGTATATTCCGTTACCGTAACCCCTGCCGGAACCTGCAATCATTATTCCGACACTTTGACGCTCGTTGCCAGTGGTGCACCCGCTGTGAGTGCTTCCTCGACTACTATATGTTCAGGACAAAGCACCACACTCACCGCCACCGGAGCCACATCCTACACGTGGATGCCTGGAAGTCTCACCGGAACATCAGTCACCGTTTCACCAACTATAACGACTATCTATACCGTTACAGGCACCTCCGTCGGATGCACGGGAACTGCCACCGTGACGGTGACAGTCTCTGCATCCATAACACCCAACTTTGTCGCTATTCCCGCTTTCTGTAGCGGAACCACTCCTCCTATTTTAGGAACCACATCGCCCAACGGCATCATTGGAACATGGAACCCCGCTACGATTAACAATACGACGGGTGGCACTTACACCTTTACGCCAAATGTCGGGCAATGTGCCACAACGCAAACTTTGACTGTAACGGTAACGCCAAATATCACTCCTGCGTTTATAGCCTTAGGTCCATATTGCGTGGGAGCCACTCCCGCTGCGTTACCCGCCACATCCACCAATGGTGTTACTGGTACATGGAACCCGACTATCATAGCTACCACCACAGCAGGAACTACTCCATATACTTTCACACCCACCGCAGGGCAATGCGCCACCACGGCAACAATGAGTGTAACCATAACCACCAGCATCACTCCAACTTTTACGGCTTTAGGACCTTATTGCATTGGAGCTATTCCCGGAAGTTTACCCACCACCTCCACCAATAGTATCACCGGAACATGGAGCCCGACAAGTATTTCTACTACAGTGGCTGGAACCATTGTTTACACTTTCACACCTACGGCAGGACAATGTGCTGCCGTAACCACCATGAGTGTTACCGTTAGTTCAAACATCACACCTACCTTCACCGCTTTAGGACCTTATTGTGTTGGCGCAATTCCCGCTGCTTTGCCCAATACATCCAACAACGGAATCGCGGGAACATGGAATCCTGCCGCAATATCAACAGCCAATGCAGGAACCCTAGTTTATACGTTCACACCCACAGGCAGCACCTGCGCGTCCACTGCTACCATGAGCGTTACTGTGAATACTCAAACTGTTCCAAATTTCGCGGCTATTCCTGCTTTTTGTTCGGGAGCTGTCGCTCCGATATTAGGGACAACTTCCCCCAATGGAATCACGGGTACATGGAATCCTGCTATCATTAGCAATACAGCAAGCGGCACCTACACTTTCACGCCCAATGCAGGACAATGTTCTACTACGCAAACTTTAAATGTAACCGTAAATCCACCAACTATTTCTGACTTTGCTGCTATTCCTGCTTTCTGTGTGGGAAGCGTTGCACCCATATTATCCAACACCGCCCCCAATGGAGTTACAGGAACATGGAATCCTGCCACAATTAGCAATACGACAAGTGGAACTTATACCTTTACACCCAATGCAGGATTATGTCCAACGAATCAAATCGTGAATGTTACTGTATTACCCCCAACGGTTCCCAACTTTGCGGCAATACCTGCATTCTGTATTGGCTCTGTAGCACCAGTTTTAGCAACAACCTCCTTGAATGGAATCATTGGAAGCTGGAATCCTGCTGCCATTAGCAACACCACGAGCGGAACTTACACCTTCACTCCCAATGCCGGGCAATGTGCAAGCACCGTAACACTGACCACCACAGTAGATCCAATTCCAACCGTATCTGCCACCGCATCGCCCGATTCAATTTGTTTTGGTGCAACATCTACTTTGACAGGGTCGGGAGCAAATACCTATTCGTGGATGCCCGGAAGTTTGTCGGGTACAACGGTAAATGTTTCTCCGGCAACAAGCACTATTTACACGGTTGTTGGGAGTTCAGTAGGGGGATGTACTGCTTCTGCAACCATATTAGTTAGCCTTCTGTCAGAAGCTGTTTTGCATTTCACTGCACTGCCAAATTCGGGTTGTGCTCCTTTGACCGTACAATTCAACTATATATATGACGGAACTATAGATACCACAATATTACACTGGGATTTTGGCGATCCATCAACAATTACAGATGTGAGCAATGAAACCTCACCCACATACACATATAATAACTCTGGAGATTTCATCGTAACGCTTACAGGAGTTTCCACCACAGGATGCAATGCTACAGGTCATGATATCATCCATGTATTTCCTCCTCCGATTGCCAACTTCTTTGCCGATCCTTCAATAACTGATATGAACTTCCCGCTCATTCATTTTTATGATGAATCCACTAATGCTTATCAATGGATGTGGTCTTTCGGAGATCCGCACAGCAATCTATCTTTTGAACAGTTTCCGGAACATACATACGATGCTCCGGGGAGTTATCCGGTTATGCTTGTTGTCCAAAACGGCGACTGTGTGGATACCATTATAAAATATGTTCTGGTTCGCGATGCTTTTACTTTTTATATTCCCAATTCATTTTCTCCTACATACGACTATCATAACGATATTTTCAATGGCTACGGTCTGGGATTTAAAACCGATGAATTTGAACTCTATATTTATGACCGCTGGGGCGAAAAGATTTTCTATACCACCGATTCAGAAAAGGGATGGGATGGGAAAGTGCAAGGCTTTGACAAAATTTGCCAAGAAGGCATCTATGTATATAAATTTAAAGTTGTTGAACTCAACGGCATTGAACATAAATATATTGGGATTGTTTTGCTGTTGAGGTAAATCTTCTATGGATGCTTGACACCCTTAACATTCTTCTGTCCATTACTATAAAATACGTATTCATAAAACAAATCAATTGTATCAGGCAATCTTTTTTCCTGAAATGAATGAAAGTAGAGCTTGTTCCTTAGCCGATTCAATAGCGCAATAAATTGTTTTGTTCATCTTGATATGTAATGGTGATGACTCTATGTTTTTCCAATAATTCTTTGATACGTTGCGTAGTAAATTTAAAGGTTTTGCCATTCTCTTTGCAGTGTGCAGTTATTGGATATTTTGGTCTGGAAGTTACGAGATGCGTGATTGTGAAAACATCACGATCCATAGCAAACTCGCTGCCAATAAAGTCAGGGGGTAATCCGTTTTTCGCGGCAAAAAATTTCGCCTCATTTTGTTTATAATTATTCATCTCGTCGCTTTCAACTATCCCTGAAATTTTTGAAGAAAAGGATGATAATTGATAATTGATAGTTTCGAGCTTGAGTTCTGATAAACCATACTTCGTTTTGATATGGTCGAGAGCGGATTGGATTTCCGTTCTCATCATTTCGATTGATTGTTTATCGAACTGTTTAATTATTATGGAATTCATAATAGTAATAAATTATTTTAAACAACAGTGTTTGTATTTTTTTCCACTTCCGCATAGACAAGGTTCATTACGCCCAATTGAAATTACTTTTATTGGTAGAGGAGGGTTTAGTAATTTTTCAACATCCGAAATATCTTCGGGTTTGTCGGGTTCAATGCCAACTATTACCCGCCAATTATGTTCATCAGATAAAGCTATTATTTCATTACCTCTGTCTTGTGTTTGCACATGTACCACTGCCGGGTTTTCTGCAGTTCCAAATTTTGCGTTTTTATTATATGCCATAAATATAAATTTTATTTTTCGTTTTGTTTCCGGCTGATTGTTGAAACTTCATCGTGCAACAAGTCATTCCTTAAATAATCGTGCAAAATTACTAATTTATTTCTGTTTTTTATATGCGATTAAAAAAAAATGCTCCTTTGATTTTGCCGATGGGTTTGCGTGATGTATTGGGGCAATGCTAAAAGTGCCGAATGTGTGTCAGCAACAGAAATTTGCAATAGTGCGAATTGTATGCATTGGTATTACCAACCAAATTTTTGTCTTTTTGTCTTTATATCACTCATATTTTCTTATAGTCAATCCCATTTGCCCAATTTGCATATTAACATCATGTATTTGAATGTAATCACGCTGTTCAATTACTCCATATCTATACCTTATATATATTGGTATATATTTCTCTTCAAAAATTGAATAATTGATACGCATAATTATCAATCACGAAAACATGCTTTGAACACTTATCTTATCAGAATAAGCAAAATACAGACCTATTTTTATATCAATATTATTTTATCAAACTTCAAATATCTTTTATCGCTCTGCGATATAATCATATTTAATTTCTTATTATTTTATTGATGCTTATTTATCATTTTTCGATAGTATTTTGTACATTTATCTTTCTCCTATAACATAGAACTAAATTCAGAAATTCTTTTTCCAATTTTCACAAATCTTTTTTCATATTCAGTGATTTTTTTATTTTATTTCGATGAAATAATACCATGTTTCGATGAAATAATTCCTACGGAAAAACATCTTCGAAACGCCGAAAAACATCTTCTAAACGTCGAAAAACATCTTCGAAACGTCGAAAAACATTTTCGAAACATCGAAAAACATCTTCTAAACGAGATAATACATCATCTAAATATGTAAATATATTTTCTAAATAAAAAAAAACAATTTCGAAACGAAGAAAAATATTTTCGAAATGAAGAAAAATATCTTTGAAGGATGGAAAAATATTTACAAAGCTTTTTACGTCTTTATAATATTATATTACATATTCTTTGAAAGATGTTTCATTTGTTTTCAAGTATAGTTTATATCTTTCAAAATAAAGAAAAACATCTTTTAAGAAAAATAATTTTGCAAAAAAGTTGTTTGTATGAAATAAAGATGTATCTTTGCACGTTTCTAAATTAAATTTATACAAATATGACAACAGAAAAAATCTTAACAAGGGCGTATAATCTGACTGATAGTTTGTTGAAACAAACAGCAGATGGTATTGTAATCAATATCGAACGCGATATAGATGATTTCACCGATAGAGGTATCACTCAAGGTAGGATTGATGCATTTAATGATAGCATTATACTTTTTGACGGACTGCCTTATGATGATATATCTCTTGGAAATGTGGTTATAGCCACGCAGGATAAGGAGACAAAAGGCGAAAAACTAAAAAAAGCTATCCGCTCTATTCGTATGGTTGCCGAAAATGCTTTCGGAACTTTTGATGGCAATTATCGAATATATCATTTTGATCGTTTAAATAATCAACCTGATGATGTAGTGCATCGTTTGGCGCGTTCAGTTGTGGAAATAGCATCACAACAGTTGATTTCAAATCCTGAAATCGTGGCAGAAGGTTTAACACAAACCATGATAACAAATGTAACTTTGTGTGATGTGGCTTTTGATGCCGCCATAGATAATCAAACTAAAGTGATACGCAAACGTGATACGGATGCACAGGCGCGAATCAAGGCGGGCAATGTTGTGTTTAAGGAAATGCGGAAACTTTGCAACGTTGGCAAGGATTTATATTACGATGATGACCCTGCACGCTACAATGATTACCTTATATATAACACCGCCGACGGAACACCCCCGCCTACAGGCGAATTTGGTGCGATGAAAGGTGTTGTGAAAGATAGTATGACGCTTGATGAAGTGGATAATGGTTTATTTTTCTTAGATGGTGTGGAAACACCGATTGAAATTGATACCGATGGTACGTTTGAAAGCGATATGGTGCCTGTTGATTGCACACATGGTATTATCACATCCTACGGAAAAGAAGATAAACACATATATTTCACGATCATCCCCGACGAAGAGATTACGGTGCATATTTTTATGGATGCTGTTAGCGTTGAACCGCCTCACGGGACTTAGTGAGGGTAGTTATTATTTATAGAATAGATAAAAATGAATAGACAACAACGTTAAAAATGAGATTGTTCTATTGCTCTATTGTTTTATTGTTGTTTTTTCTTAGTGATACTTAGTGTTCTTAGTGTCTAAGTGGTTTTTGAGGACAAGTTACACAGAGATGCACAGAGAAAGAGAGATACACAGAGGTTTTAAATCTGCGTAAATCTACGGAATCTACGGGAAATATATCTCTAAACGATTTTTGACTTAATATCTATGTGACTATATATCTATGTGGTGAGGTTTTTCTTAGTGAAACTTAGTGGTCTTAGTATCTAAGTGGTTTTTTTTCTTAAACACAGAGGGAACAGAGGCAAAACACAGAGGTAAACAGAGGATTGTTCTATTGCTCTATTGTTCTATGGTTATTTTTTCTTAGTGATACTTAGTGGTCTTAGTGTCTAAGTGGTTTTTTAACTCTAACCATAGAGGTACAAAGTAGATTCTTTCACCTGATAGTCTTTAACCCTAAAAGTCTAATAGTCTAAAGCCTAAAAACCTAAATATTCTCCATGTTCTCCGTTTCTCCGTGTTTTTTCTTTCCCCACCGATGAATATTTTTTGTACTTTTGTCTAAAAAATTTCTCATGGATATCTCAAGCATCAAAGCCCGTATCAATCAACTCACTCAGGAGATTAATCTACATAATTATAACTATTATTCTCTTTCCTCGCCCTCCATTTCCGACTATGATTTTGACCTCTTGTTGGAAGAATTGGTGCGCCTCGAGGGTCTTCATCCCGAACTTGCCTTGCCCGATTCGCCCACCAAGCGCGTAGGGGGCGAAATCACCAAAAACTTCAAGCAAATCGTTCACAAAAACCCCATGCTTTCGCTCAGCAACACCTATTCCGAAGCCGAAGTGACGGATTTCGACCAACGCGTGCGCAAACTTTTGCAGGGCGAGGCGTTTGAATATGTCTGCGAACTGAAATATGACGGTTTGGCGATAGGCTTGACCTACGTGAAGGGCGTATTGCAACATGCCGTAACGCGCGGCGATGGCGTTCAGGGCGATGACGTAACCGCCAATGTGCGCACCATCAAAAGTATTCCCATTCGGCTGTTTGGCAATGACTTTCCCGACGAATTTGAGATACGCGGCGAAATCATCATGCCCCGTTCCGAGTTTCGCCGACTGAACGAAGAGCGCGCCGACATTGGCGATTTGCCTTTCGCCAACCCGCGCAATGCCGCCTCGGGAAGTATCAAAATGCAAGACTCTGCCGAAGTGGCAAAACGGGCGTTGGACTGCTATTTGTATCATATTATTGGTGCTAAGTTGCCCTTCGAAGGTCATTATGAAAACATGGTGAAAGCCCGCCAATGGGGATTCAAAGTACCGATGTATATCGCCAAATGCACCACGGTTGATGCCATCTTTGAATTTATTGATGAATGGAATTCCGCCCGCGAAACCCTGCCGTTTGATATTGACGGCATCGTCATCAAGGTCAATTCCTTTGCCCAACAGCAACAATTGGCGTTCACTGCCAAGTCGCCGCGATGGGCTATTGCTTATAAATTCAAAGCGCAGCGCGTCAGCACCAAATTGCTGTCTATTGACTATCAAGTGGGGCGAACCGGAGCCGTCACACCCGTTGCCAACCTCGAACCTATACAATTGGGAGGCACCACGGTGAAGCGCGCATCCCTCCACAATGCCGACCAAATTGCCCGATTGGATATTCGCGTTGGCGACACCGTCTTTGTGGAGAAAGGAGGCGAAATCATTCCCAAAATAGTGGACGTGGACGTGAGTTTTCGCCCGCCTCAGAGTGAACCTCTGCATTTCATCACCCATTGTCCCGAATGTGCAACGCTTTTGGTGCGCAAAGAAGGCGAAGCCATACATTATTGCCCGAATGAGAACGGCTGTCCGCCCCAAACCAAAGGCAAAATTGAACATTTTATTCATCGCAAAGCGATGAACATTGATAGTTTGGGCGAAGGCAAGGTGGAAATTTTGTTCGACAATGGCTTGTTGAAAAATGTTGCCGATATTTACGATTTGACGTATGAGAAAATCATAGGTTTAGAGAAGGAACACACCACCGAGAATAGCGACAAAACTCGTGTCGTGAAGTTTCGCGAAAAGACCGTTGAGAATATCCTGAAAGGTATAGAAGATTCCAAACAAGTACCCTTTGAACGTGTCCTTTTTGCTTTGGGCATACGCTATGTGGGCGAAACAATAGCCAAAAAACTTGCCGTTCATTTCAAAAATAGCGACGAAATTCAGAAAGCCACCTTCGATGAATTGAAAGAAGCCGAAGAAATTGGCGAAACCATAGCCGAAAGCGTTCTTCAATATTTTGGGAATTCGGAAAACGTCGCGATAATTGCCCGTCTAAAGGAAAAAGGCTTGCAATTTAGCATCAACCAAGCGGCTGTTACCCAAGTGTCGGATGCGCTACAAGGCAAGTCATTCGTGGTGTCGGGCGTTTTCTCCAAATCGCGCGACGAGATAAAGCATTTGATTGAACTGCATGGCGGAAAAAACGTCGGTTCCATCTCTGCCAAGACACATTTCGTGCTTGCCGGCGACAATATGGGACCCGAAAAAAAGAAAAAAGCACAACAACTGAACGTGCCAATTATTTCTGAAGATGAGTTTTTCGAAATGATACGTGAATAAAATTGTATCTTTGCACTAAATTTTTTTATTATGGATATTGAAGCTGCCATACAGGATGCGATAGAAGTCAAAAAGGCGATACTCGACAATCATCATATCATCTACACGATTGAAGAAGTTGCGCTGCAGGCTTCCGAAATATTGAAGAACAAAGGGCGCATATTGTTGTGCGGAAATGGGGGCAGTGCCGCCGATGCCCAACATATTGCCGCCGAACTATCGGGGCGTTTTGCCTTCGACCGTCCGCCTTTGGATGCGGAAGCCTTGCATGTCAACTCGTCATTCGTAACTGCCGTTGCCAACGACTATTCTTTCGACGAAGTATATGCGCGTATGGTGAAAGCCAAAGGCAGAACAGGCGATATGCTCGTGGCGATTTCCACTTCAGGCAATTCGCAAAACATCATCAATGCCGTTCAAGCTGCTCGCTCCTGCGAAATGATAGTGGTAGGTTTCACGGGCGAAACAGGCGGCGTCCTGAAAGACCTCTGCGACTATCTCATCAACGTACCGTCCAACAAAACACCACGAATACAAGAAGCCCACATACTTTTGGGGCATATATTTTGTGAGATAATCGAGAAAGAACTCTTCGGCGAAGGCTTTTAATTTTTGATTTTAGATTTATGAATTTAGATTTTGGATTTGGAATGAATAAAGCAAGAAACTTCTTAGTGGTAAGTGTTCTAAGTCTTGTCCCGTACCGTAGGTCGGGAGTCTCAGTGGTCTAAAAAAATCAAGCAATAATGAATCATCAATTTAAAGTAGATAAATCATGGACCTTGTTTCTCGATAGAGACGGGGTGATTAATAAGAAGCTTCCTGATGATTACGTGAAAAACATTGCGGAATTTGAATTTATGCTTGGCGCGAAAGAAGCTATATCTAAACTATCCAATTATTTTGGAAGAATAATCGTTATCACCAATCAGCAGGGCATTGGCAAAGGCGCTATGCATATCTCGGACTTGGAAACGATACATAATTATATGTGTAACGAAATAAAACAAAGTGGGGGAGAAATTCACGGCATTTATTTCTGTCCCGACTTAGCCGATACCAACAGTTCCCATCGAAAACCCGAAGTTGGCATGGCGTTGCAAGCGCAGAAAGATTTTCCCGAAATAGATTTCTCAAAAACCATAATGGTGGGCGATGCTATTACAGATATGGAATTTGCTCGCAAACTTGGCATGGTTGCCGTGTATATCAGCAAAGGCAAACCCACCGATGCATATAATAATCACTTGTTCGATTACGTTTACAATAATCTAATAGAATTCTCAGAATCAATACAACATAACCATGAAAAATAGTGCTTTATTTCTAATGTTTCTCTTCGTGCTGTCAACAGCCACGCTTTTTGCGCAACCCAACAAGAAAATAAATGTAACAGATTCGCTCGGCAGAAAACAAGGCTATTGGAAAAAGTACGCAAACGACACACTAAAATATGAAGGTACTTTCAAAGATAATTTTCCCGTTGGGGAATTCAAATATTACTTCCCAAACAAGAATGTGAAAGCTATCACCAATTATTCCAACAACGGGACGATGGCAAAAACTACTTTACTGTATGATAATGGCAAGAAAAACGCTGAAGGCACTTATGTGGATAAAAAGAAAGATGGCACATGGATATATTATAGCGCAAGTGAAGGGAAGATGTCGGAAGAAAACTATCAGAACGGCATAAAGAGCGGTGTGTGGAGATACTATTATGAAAATGGAAAAATCAATAAACTTGAAACCTATAAGAATGATGTTCTCGAAGGTTTGTGTGAAGAATACTATGCCGACAGCGTCATCAAAATGCGTGTAAATTACACTATGGGCAAGCAACAAGGCATCGTAAAGTATTATGGTTTGACGGGAAAGATATTTTTGACGGGCATGTTTCAGAATGATATTAAAGATGGCGAGTGGATGTTTTTCAATGAGAATGGTTTTGGCGACCGCAAACTGACTTACAAAGCAGGAACGGTGGTGAAAGAAGAAATCATCACCATGAATAAGAACGAAAAAGTGTGCACCAACATCTTAGATATTGCTTATTGCGAGCAAAAAGGCACAGAAATCTATATCCGATTAAATTCCGGTGAACAAATTCCGGTGTCCTATAACTTAAGTCAGATGGAAAATCTCTTGAGTGAGAATCATTTCTTTCGCGTAAATGCCAATTTCATCATTGCGCTACGGTCGTTCAAAAACCGTAAGACTTTCAATATTGATAATCCTATTTTAACGTTGAATCCTGATCCGGGAATTCCTGTAGTGGTAGAGAAATCTCTTTTAGAAGGTTTCATGTCGTGGGCAGGCATGATAAAATATGATAACAAATAATATGTCGCAAAAAGGTAGAGTTTTAATGGCAATGAGTGGGGGAGTGGATAGCTCTGTAGCTGCTATATTGTTGCGCGATCAAGGCTACGAGCTTGTTGGCATCACAATGAAAACTTGGGATTATGCCTCTTCGGGTTCTTCACCAAAAGAAACGGGATGTTGCAGTTTAGATTCCATCAATGATGCCCGATCCGTTGCCGTTAAATTCGACTTTCCACATTATGTCCTCGATCTGAGAAAAGAGTTTGAAGAAAAAATTATCAGCAATTTCATTGATGAATACATGATAGGGCGCACACCCAATCCTTGTGTGTTGTGCAACAAATTGGTGAAGTGGGACGATTTGTTGAAGAAAGCCGACCAACTCAATTGTGAGTTTATTGCCACAGGTCACTATTCGCAGGTGATACAGGAAAACAATCGCTACTTTCTTCGCAAAGGTCTTGACGAATCCAAAGATCAAACCTATGTGTTGTGGGGCTTATCGCAGGAACATCTCCGGCGTACTATTTTTCCTTTGGGAAACTTTCAGAAAACTGAAATAAAGGAAATGGCAAAGGATTGCGGGCTTCCGCGTTTGGCAGATAAAAGCGAAAGCTACGAAGTTTGTTTCATTCCCGATAATGATTATCGCAGTTTTCTGAAAAGAAGAGTCGAGGGATTGGAGCAGCAAGTGGATGGGGGCAACTTCGTGTTAGCGGATGGTAAGATTATCGGGAAGCATCATGGATATCCGTTTTATACCATTGGGCAACGCAAAGGATTGGAAGTTGCCGTGGGGCATCCTTTATATGTCAAGAATATTAACCCCGAAACGAATTCAGTGGAGTTGGGCATCAAAGATGAATTGCTAAAATCTGAATTGCATGCTGATTCATTAAACCTGATGAAGTATGAAGATTTTACACAATTAAAAACCATCACAACTAAGATTCGCTATAAGGATGCAGGAACTTTAAGTGTTTTGAATAAAACGAATGAAGAGATTCATGTTGTTTTTGATAAACCCGTATCTGCAATCACGCCCGGTCAATCCGCTGTTTTCTATGAAGGCAATGATTTGATTGGTGGTGGTGTCATAAAATAAACAAGTTTGTAATTACTATTAAAAAGTATCACATGAAAAAAATAAGCTTTACCATATTAATATGTCTGATGATTCTGACTGTAAACGCACAATACGTTGCATCAAAGTTTCGAGTAACATTTAAAGACAAAAATAATACTCCATATTCCATCTCGCAACCGGAACAGTTCTTATCCCAAAAAGCTTTGGATAGACGCTCGCGTCAGAACATCGCGATAAAATCAAATGATTTGCCTGTCAATCCATGGTATATAGATAGCGTCAGAAATACAGGCGCAGTGGTTTATACCATATCAAAATGGTTTAACTGCGTAACCATATCCACTTTGGATTCAACTGTGATAGCCCAGATTCTTGCTTTACCCTTTGTTTCCGGTATAGATACTCTTGCCGAAACGTCCGCAAAAAAAGGCGTGAAACTCCAAGACCGACATAAAGATATTGATGGAACCAATAGCTATAAAGGTAGCGTGAAGGATCAAGAACTTTCTGCAAATTTTTCAGCGAAAAAAGGATTTGATTACGGACCTTCGCTCACGCAATCGCAGATGATAGGCATGGATTATATGCACGAGCGAGGGTTTCGTGGTCAAGGAATTACGATAGCCATTTTGGATGCAGGTTTCTATAAAGTTGACTCCATCCATGTGTTCGATAGTTTGTGGATGAATAATCAGATAATGGGAACAAAAGATTTTGTGCAGCCCGGTGGCAATGTTTTCACACGAAGCACGCATGGCATGATGGTGTTGTCCATCATGGGTGGCAATGTCCCGGGAAGTATTATCGGTACAGCGCCGAAAGCCAACTTTTGGTTGTTGCGTTCGGAAGATGCCGACACCGAGTATCCTGTTGAAGAAGACAATTGGGTGTCTGCTGCCGAATTTGCTGATAGCGTTGGAGCAGATGTCATCAATTCTTCCTTGGGATATACCCAATTCTTCAATCCTAAATGGGATCATACTTATGCAGACTTGAATGGGAAGACTTGCCGTGCATCTCAAGGTGCTGCTTTAGCTTCAAGTAAAGGAATTATTGTTGTAAACAGTGCGGGCAATTCGGGTGCCGGCGATTGGCATTATATTGGTGCCCCTGCCGATGCTGATAGTATTTTATCTATAGGCGCTGTTGATTCGAAAAGAATACTTGCAAGTTTCAGTTCAAGAGGTCCTACGCCTGATGGTCGTGTGAAACCAAGCGTTTGTGCTATGGGCTTTGGCACGTATGTCTCTACAACGACAGGAAGCGTGATGCCCGGCAATGGCACCTCATTTTCTTCGCCGGTCATGGCAGGTTCTGTGGCGTGTTTGTTGCAGGCAAATCCAACCAAGTCCAATATGCAAATCATTAATGCGGTGATAGCCTCTGCCAGCAAATTTTTCTCTCCCGATGCTGATTATGGTTATGGCATCCCCAACTTCCCTGCTGCCAATTTGATTTTAAGCGGCAACAAAATCTACAATTTCGATAGCGAAAAGTCTATAAATATATTCCCAAATCCATTTCAGGATTATTTTTCCATTATGTTTTATTCAAACGATACAGCAGCTTTGGATGTAAACATTTATGAGATTTCGGGAAAGTTGGCTTACAGCAAAGAAAATATCACCAAGAATCCCGGATGCAATTATATAATGATTACCGGTCTTGGCAATCTACGAAAAGGAAATTATTTGCTCAAAGTTGTTTCAGATAAGAATATCTATACCACCAAGATTATTAAAACGAAATAATTTCGAAGATATAGTGGGATGACAACAAAAAAAGCTGCTTAGAAATAAGCAGCTTTCTTTTTTTATAGATAAATTATTTTTTACCTGAGTTCGGTGCTCCGGTCGTATTACGCTTATTACGAATAATATAATTCTTATTAATAGGAATTATATTTTTATTGAGTTTTTTCTGATAAGGCGATTGATAACGTATAGTTATAGACGAACGCCTGCGTTTTATCATTTTCTTGTAACGATAATGTCTTGAACATGAATCGAAAGCTACTTCAGCAACAAAGACTGCTAAAAGGATTAAGCACCATTTTTTAAAATATCTCATATAAACCTGTGTCTGATTATTCAAAAATACATTTTTACACTAATAAAAATTTCCGACCGTAAAATTACTATTTTTTTTTATTCTAACAACAAAAAACTTTTTTTTATTGCGATTTTATACCTTTTTTCTGAATTAAGGTTACAAAAGTCAGAATAATTTTTGAAACAAAAAAATTATTTTTCATTTTTTTTATTTTTCTCGATTTTTTTTTTGATATTTGCAAAAAAAAAAATCTTGAAAAAGAGCATTTCTATATTGTTGGCTTTTCTTATTTTGTATAACTCTCTTGGTTATTTCATTGTATTTAAGTCTATTCAATATTCGATAAGAAATGAAATTAAGGCAAACATCAAGAATAGCATACCCGATAAGGATTTATTTTTGATAAAACTTACTAATGATGAAATTAAATCGGAAAAAAGAGAATTCAGAAAAATAAATGAATCAGAATTTTTTTTCTTAGGAAAACTTTATGATATCGTCAGAGTGAGAAAAAATGCCGATACCAATTATTTCTATTGTATCAACGATGCAAAAGAGGAACAACTGTTATCAGCTTTGGGTTCGCATGTGGAACGGCAAATTGACCAAAGTTCACCCGTGAGCAAAAAGACGAGTAATCTACTAAAACATGTTGTAAAAATAGCTATTTGTGATTATAAAGGTGCCTTCGCTATTCATGTTACTAACTTTAAGTATTTGCCGCTACCAAATAACAAATTATATTTCACCAATAAGGATATTCCAAGCCCGCCTCCCAAAAATCTTCTTTAATATATAAAGGTATAAACTCTTATTTTGATGTTTTGCACTATGCAGTGCAAAATGTCTTTTCACTTATTTATAAATTTAAAGATTATTGAAATGAAAAAGATAACATTTTTTTTGATATTCGTATGCTTTGTCCTGCCATTATTTTCGCAAAATAAGACAGAAAAGAAAGATACGATATTGCAGAAATCACTGAACGAGGTGGTGATAACGGCTTTGAGGACTAACACTCCCGTAAAGGAGATTCCGGCTGCAATCACCGTGATTAATGATAAACAAATAGGCACCATGGGAAAAAGCATTTCAGCCGACGAAGCTTTGCGATTGGTGCCCGGGATGAGGATAGACAACGGCACAGGAGGTTCGAGAGTGCATGTGTATATTCGTGGGATGGGCGTTTTGTCGGAGACGGGTTTTAGGGGCATCGCCGTGTTGGTGGATGGCATCGCTGTGAACGACCCTGCGGGCTATGCGCCCGATTTGTATGACGTGGATTGGAACACAGTTCAACGTGTTGAAGTGGTGAAGGGTTTAGCAACTTCCATGTATGGCGGTAGTGCCACAGGAGGTGTCGTCAACATCAATACGATGAATGGCGGCGAGAAACCCATCAATGTTTCGGTGTTTGCCACGGGAGGTTCGTATGGCTTTTGGAAAAGCGGTGTGCAACTTGATGGCACTAAGAACAAGGTGAACTATCGTGTAACGTATTCCCATTTGGCAGGCGATGGCTATCGCATCCATCAGGCGTTCAGAGGGGATAATTTCAGCGAAAAACTGATTTGGACACCTACCGACAAAATTCAGATTACACAAACACTGAATTATACCAATTATTATAACCAAAATTCGGAAGGCATCAACTATGGTCGCTACGACACCGTGGGACCTCAGGCTGCCAACACGGATGCTATTCGCTACAATGAGTTTCATTTGACGCAACGACTGACCGGTGCCCTGTTGGGACGCTTTGAGGTAAGCAAAAACCAAGATTTTACTGTGTCGGGTTTCTTCCGGTTTAATAATTATCGGGAAACATCCAACAACGGGGATGATTATAAGCCCTATACTAACCCGGGAGTTTCTGCGCAATATAATCTTCATCTTGGAAAAGAAAAGTTAAAGAATCACCTGAGCATCGGTGGCGATTTCAAATCTATGACGGTGAACGAACATCTGTTTGCCGTGCCCGACGGTGACCATATCAACAACGACCGCGTGGATAGCTATTATAGCTTGGAATGTTTCGACACCGACCAAATCCTCATCAATCAAATCATTCGCCAACGTGGATTTGGGGCATATTTGATTGATAAGTTGGATATTGCCAAGAAGCTGTTCATCACTTTGAATGTGCGCTACGATTATGTTTATAATCAGTTGGTGAACAATTTGCCCATGTCCGATTCTTTATCGAGGGCAGGTGAACGCACTTTCAGCAAGCCCACCTATCGTTTTGGCGTGGCTTGGGACATCTGCAAAGCTGCCAATCTGTATGCCAGTTACGGAACAGGTTTTTTGATGCCAACCAACAATGAGTTGTATAACAACCCTGTAACTTGGGGCGGTTTCAACTCGATTATAAAGCCCACGGCATCGCAAGGCGGCGAAATAGGAGTGAGGGGCGAAGTGGGCAAATGGATGTACTATAACCTGACAGGCTTCGCCATCATGTCCACCAACGAGTTTTATCGCTACAGTTTGCCCGACCGCGGCAACAATACCGCTTTTTATGGCAACGTAGGCTCCAGCAATCGCTTCGGCTTGGAGGCTGCCATAAGCGTGTCGCCCGTCAAACAGGTGGCGATTGATTTGGCTTACACCTATTCGAATTTCAAATATACCGCGCCCGACAGTGTCAATGGGCATTGGATTCCTCAGTGTCCGGCGCATATCGTTGCGGCTGAAGTGTCGTATAATTTCCTGAAAAACTTCACCCTTACGGTGGATGCTCAGTACCAGAGCAAGTGGTGTATCCAAGTGGATGATTCCATTTACAATTCCTATCACGAAAACGGCGTAGTGCGCAGTTCGTGGGTCAACGGATACACTTTAGTGAGCGGTGCCTTAGCCTACAAATGGAAATTGGGACGCGTGGCAGGCGATGTGAGCTTCTTCGTCAAAAATATATTCGATACCCATTACTTTGGATTTACCGAACCCAACAACGGACCTGACTACAACAGCTATCAGCCGGCTCCGGGACGCGAATTTTTTGTCACTCTGAAACTCCGAATATAGTTGTGAATCCTATGATAACTAAATTCTGTTGAAAGAAAGGCTGTCATCGTTGGCAGCCTTTTTTTGTTTTATACCAATATATATAGGTTCAAAAAGTCTTTCGTTTCAACTTATTTGTAATTCTGAATAATTTTGTAATTTTGTGATTCAAATTTAAACTTAAAAGCTATGAATGATGTAAAACAACTTTTGAAGGAGTTATATTCCACTTATGTTGCTGGCAATTTGTTGAAAGCTGAAGAGATAGCGCTTCGAGCTTTGGAAATCAACCCAGCGTCCGATTATGCTCACATGATTTTGGCTTCAATATATCATCGTTTGAATAAATTAGAAGACTCGTTGAAGCATTATGATTTAATCAAAGATTTAAAAATAGCAAGCAAAGAAACATTGTCGAATTATGCGGCTATGAAGTCGCTTAACCACAAGAATACTGAAGCTTTGGAGATGTATGCAGAAATTGTGAAGAACCATCCTGATTTTGCGGGGGGGTGGTATAACTATGGATATTGTTCGGCGGGTGAACAAAAATGGACTGATGCAATAGACATGTTTAATAAGGCGGAGGAGTTGGGTTTTGTTAGCGAATTATTACATGCAACCAGAGCATTGTGCTATCATAATACAAAACGTTTTGGTTCTGCTGAAAGAGATTTCAGGTTAGCTCTCAAATTGAATCCTAATAATTTGGCGACATCTTTTAATTTGGCGGAGCTGTATATGGCAATGGGATACTATGAAAAGTCAGTGGATGAGTTTTCTAAGGTCATTAAAAAAGACCCTAAATATCCAAGGGCGATGGGCAGACGCTTGTTGGCACGCGTGCAGATTAAAAACGAAAAGGGCAATATCGAAAACCATAAATTGGCTCAAGCTGAGGCAAATAAAATTGTGGAGTTGGGACTCCCTTTTATGAAAATGCAAGACAAGGATGGCAACCCGCTTAAAATTGTTAGATTTGAAATTACTAAAGATGGCAGAGTCAATCCATTTACATTGCCCATCAATCCAAAAAAATAATCTAAAGCTTCCTGTGCTACCATTTAATTTTCATCATATCATATCAATATATATTTATTTATAAAGAAAAAACATTTTGATGAAACCAACGGAATCTACGTTCAATCTATCGCACCGATGAAAAAGAAGCGCAACAAACATATCCAACTCAACAACGAGAAAGTGATGCGTGCCCAACATAAGGCTGAGTTTATGCGAAAATTCAAGCATTATTTCGTGCTGATTAGCGATGAGCAAACTTACAAAATGATTCCCAGCATAATATTGGATAAAATCTACGAGTTTCGCGCTCCCTCCATCCGAGTGGTTGCCGCCGAAGGTCAAGTGGTTCCGTTTCATATCGTGAAGAATTGCAGAAAGCTGTTGTCGGAAAGGATGAAGACCTTTCGTTTTCCTTTAGAACTCACATGCACTAAGGAAGAAATCAGTGCGGAAGATTATTTTAGCGTGGCAATCACTGTTTTCAGATTTGTGAACGCGATTATTGACAGTAATTTCCATAACGCTGCCGAAATCAAGCGCAGAGCCAGAAAAGAGGAATTTATGGGCGAAACTCATCAGAAAGCGATGAATCATCTGGCGAGAGTATTGAACATTATCACAGGGCTTAACAGCAATTTGGGCAATCGTCTGTACTGGTCAACTTTAGATGTGCTCTATACCTTGAACGGCAAAGAGGGAACGTTTCAGGTAGTGAATATTTACAGTTATGTGCCCGAAAAAATTCAGGCAAACATTGATGGGGTAGTACGTCCGGTGTCGAGGGTGGCGTGGGGCATCAATATTCCTGATCCTGAGCTTAAAAAGGTGAATATTGACTTAAAAGACTTGGGCGGTGTGTTCACCAAATCCAACAAGAGTTTCGAGGTATATATCCAATCTCATGCGCTTCAACGATTAAGCGAGAGGCTCGATAATATTCATACTGGAATTTTGCACAATAATTTGATTGAATCTTTGGCACACCCGGTGGTTCATCGCAATACGTATGGCAATATTTTTATTGAATATCGCCTTAATTTCAAGAAGGTGGGCTATTTACCCATTGTTTTCTTTGATAGCAAAATTATCGTCAAGACATTTCTTTTTTTAACCAACAGTCAAACTCCCGAAGGCGACAAACTCCTTGCCAACACTGGGCTAAGCATTGATGATACCAAATATCTTTCTATCAACAAACTCAGTGCTTTCATGGCTTCAGACATTTCGGAGAATGAAAAGGTGAAGCAGATTTTTATTGATGCCGGATGCGGCGATTTGTTCGACACAGACAAGGGTATGCTGGTTGATCCAGAAAAACTGAAAACTCGTTCCATTGCTGCTCTCATTGCCGACTATTTGGGTTTGAATGCTGAGAATATTGACTTTGAAGAAGAAATAGAGGCAGAGCAGGAGGTAATTGATGACTAATACCATTACGTTCGATATTTAACACCAAACTCAATATTGTATAAGCTATATTTTTGTGTTCTTTAAACATTCCCTTGGGTCATGTGTGGTAAATTTTTTAAACCACAAACCCGCCATAGCAGACATACAGGTGAAATATAATAATATTTAGCAAAGAAACACTTAATATTCATTAAAATGCAAGCCATCTAATTCGTCATGCAACCCATCTAACTCGTCATGCAAGCCATCTATACCGTCATGCAAGCAATCCAAAGCGTCATGCAAGCCATCTAACTCGTCATGCAACCCATCTAAAGCGTCATGCAAGCCGCCTAAATATTACAAATTCTACCTTAAAGAACTGCCCAAGCTCTCCGTTCATTATAAATGGAGAACCTTCCGTATCAATTTAGAAAGTCATATTAAGCCCATACTTATTGGATATATGAATCATGATTTCAGCCCTTGATATTTGGATATTATGTTTTAGTATTTGGAACTCCGAACTCCAAACTCCAAACTCCGAACTCCTATTTACTCTTCTTCACCTCAAACTTATATTCCTTCGCAAACACCCCTTGTTTCTCCTGCAAAGCCGCCAAACCCAATGCCATTTTCTTAATTGCTACTTCATTCAGCACACCCATCTTCTCCCGCATTTCGGGTGTGAATTGATCATCTGGAAGTTTGTTAAGACTAAGGATTTCCTTAATTTCGTTTTGAAGCACCGCTTTATAACTCCCAAACAACTTGATAGCCTCATCTCTAAAATCTGCATTACTGCCAAATTCTTTCAATTTTCCGACCGCTTCGCTTCCTATTTCCACTTGTTTCAACGCATCGGCGTAACACGCGTCCATTTGTGTTTTATTCGTATAATCCTCCATTGCCTTATAAAGTATGTCTATCTTTTCAATAATCCGAATCTGCTCCGAAAAAATCTGATCATTGTATTTGATAGCGTCCTCCGTGCTTGGTTTGCACGAAATAAATGTGATTGCCATAGTGGCTAACATCACGAAAGTAAATAATTTTTTCATAGTATATAATTTGATTTAATAATGCTACTTAATACTGTCTTTAGCTAACGCAAACTTATACTCCGCCGCAAACACCTTCACCTCCTTGGTGAAATTCGTAACTTTACCTTGCAGTTTATTGTCAATGATTTCAGTCAATTTCAGAAATTCATTGTCATGTTCATTCGTATAATCTGCCGAAGGTATCTTCACGATGGCTAATAACCGTGCATACTCATTCCCGCAGACGTTTTTATATTCATTCAGCAATTCCACAGCCGAATTTTTTAGCACACTTTTGCCATCAAAGTCCTTTATCATCTTCAATTGATTGAGAGAAGTAGTCACTTGAAGCTGCAAATTTGTGAACGCAAAATCAATTTCCTTACTTTCTGTTTCCGTTTTTGTGGCTTTCGAAAGCGCATCCTTCTGCGATTTGCCCATTTCCACATTGATAATCCTTATCAGTTCATCTTCCTTTCCCAACACGGTCTGTATCGGCGCTGTAACTTCATCATAATAATTTTCAGCCTTTTGTGGCGACGGTTTACACGAACTTGCCATCAAACAGAGGCACAACAACGCGACTTTTAGTATAGTTTTCATAGTTTTAAATTGGTCTCAAAATTACAAAAAAAACATTTACGCAAGGATATTAATCGAAAATAATACTGTAAACTATTTTTATGCCTTTGGTATTTGGTATTTGGAGCTTGGTATTTGGATCTTTAAAAAAAGTCTTGCCCGTTCCGACATATATGCCTAAATTTGCAAAAAAATAATTATCATGATTGAAATATTGTCGCCCGTGGGGTCTTTCGAATCCTTGGCTGCTGCCATTCAGGGTGGCGCTGATGCTGTCTATTTCGGCGTAGGCAAACTAAACATGCGTTCGCGCTCCTCCGTCAACTTCTCTTTAGAGGATTTGGCTGAAATTGCTCAGCGTTGTCGCCAAAGCAAGGTGAAAGCTTATCTCACGCTCAACACGGTTATCTACGACGAAGAAGCTGCCGACGTGGATGCCATCATTGCCGCTGCCTCCGCCAACCAAATTGATGCCGTCATCGCTTCCGATTTCTCCATCATCGAGAAAGTTGTTGCTGCGGGCTTAAAACTCCACATCTCCACACAGTGCAACATCTCCAACATCGGTGCCGTCAGGTTCTTTTCGCGCTTTGCCGACGTGATGGTGTTGGCTCGCGAGCTAAATCTAAGTCAGGTGGGCAACATTGTGGAGACTATTGCCGCCGAAAACATCTGCGGACCATCGGGTCAGCCGGTGTGCATCGAGATTTTCGCTCATGGGGCGCTCTGTATGGCGGTTTCGGGCAAGTGTTATTTGAGTTTAGACAATCATAACCATTCTGCCAACCGCGGCGCCTGCTTCCAACTGTGCCGCAGGGGCTATGTGGTGAAAGACAAAGAGAGCGATTTGGAGTTGGAGATTGATAACGAGTATATCATGTCGCCAAAAGACCTGTGCACCATCGGTTTTCTCGATAAGATAGTGGCGGCAGGCGTCACGGTGCTGAAGATTGAGGGACGCGGACGTTCGCCCGAGTATGTCAAGACGGTTACGGCTTGCTATCGCGAGGCGGTGGACGCTATTGCCCTCGAAACTTACTCCCAAGAACGTATCGCTGCCTGGAACGCGCGCCTCGCCACCGTGTTCAATCGGGGGTTTTGGGATGGCTACTATTTGGGGCAGACCTTGGGCGAATGGAATGCGCAGTATGGCTCTATTGCAACTAAGGAAAAGCTCTATGTGGGCAAAATCACCAATTATTATTCCAACATCAACGTGGCAGAAATCAAGATTGAGACCAACGACGTGCAGGTGGGCAACGAGATTTTGATTCTTGGCAACACGACAGGCGTCTATGAGGATGTGGTTGCGGAGATTCGCGTGGATTTGGCAAGCGTGGAACGTGCTGAAAAGGGCGATGTGTGCTCTATGCTCGTGAAATCGGAGGTGAGACGGGGGGATAAGCTCTATAAATTGGTTTTGAAAAAGAAATAGTTTGGTTTGGAACAGGGAGACACGGAGAACACAGAGGAACATTAAGGATGGCCTCCTCAAATTTTTCATTTTTCATTTTTATTTTTTCATTAATTATGGCGCCTCCCTGCGGGTCAGGCTGTCCGCTCATAGTCCTCGGGGCGCGAATAAGCGCCCCTGTGGGCTATCCGCTTCCATCCTTGGCGCGCGTGCCAATGGGCTATCTCTTGGACTCTTAATCAATCATACCATTAATCCTCCCCATATTTTCCGCTGCCACGTACGGGCGATTCACGAATCGCCCACATCCTATCAATAAATGCGCCATCTGTAGAGACGCAAAATTTTGCGTCTCTACTACGCACCCCGATTTTGCGTCTCTACCGTTTCCCAATTTTGCATTTCAATTCAAAAAAAACCTTCTCCCATCCTCCCAAACCTTAATAGAACACCCAACAACCAAAACCCCCAACCTTCTCTTTTTCATTCCAACAAACCCCGTATGGGGTTTTAGTTTTGTAACCACGACTTTCAAGTCGTGGTAGATATCAACCCACACACACCTAAGCCCCTTTAGGGGCGAAATATCATATATGGCTATAAAGAGAAACATTAAAGTCCAGAAAATTCATCCTATAAATAATTCAAAAAAAATATTTTT
>CAIWVT010000202.1 GCA_903916135.1 uncultured bacterium | reverse complement strand
GTGGGAGTAACAATAAGACTGCGGATTTTGCGCTTGCGGTCAAAACTTTTGTTCTCATATAGCAACTGAAGAATAGGAATAGCAAATGCGGCGGTCTTTCCCGTGCCGGTTTGGGCACATCCCAACAAATCAATGCCGCATAGCACGATGGGAATCGCCTCTTTTTGTATAGGCGTAGGAGTTTTGTAACCTTCTTGCTCAATAGATTGCAAAATAGGTTCGATGATGTTTAAAGATTTAAAAGGCATAAGTAAATTAAAGTAGATTTTTTAGAGAACCAAAAACCAGTCTGTCGTAGGGAGGGAAATGTTCGTAATATTATTTTTGTGCAAAGATACGCATTAATATTGGATTAAACGCCAAATAAGAATTTCGCTTTCGCGGAAGAGGTCATAAAGCAACCATGGAACGTATCCCGAATCCCTATTGTCAGGTGAATAATATTTAGTCCCTACGGGACATAAAGAACCGTGTGTTGACCTATTCTATAAACATTAAATCCCTACGGGATTAAGGATTTCAGCATCTGAACATGTCCCGTAGGGACAAAATGTTTATAGAAATAAACACCAACACAACAACGAAGTCCCGTAGGGACGAAATATGTCTGAAAAATAAGCACAATAGGGAATTGAAAAGGGAAGAAAACTATATTCATAGCACAACATGGAACTCGAATACTATCTTTTCTTTTTTCTTCTCGCTTTCGCGGAAACGTTAAAAAAACTTAATTTCAGCCCTCACAAAATCATTTCGTCGCGTCACAAATGAATAAAAAACTAATTTTGTAGAAAAATAAATCAAATGAAGATACTGCGTACCCTTCCTTTCCTTTTGTTGACGCTACTCACCTTGGCGGGATATGCTCAAAAAGACACCGTGCTGATAGACGAAGTGGTGATACAATCCGACCGTGTTTCCTCATTTTATATGGATTCCCGACGAGTTGTACAAATCATCACCCAAGAACAAATCCAAAACCTGCCGGCGCAAAGCATCAACGAACTGCTGCAATACGCTATGAATGCTGATGTACGCAAACGCGGAGCCGACGAAGTGCAAGCCGACGTGAGTATTCGGGGCGGCTCCTTGGAACAGACCTTAATTTTGTTGAACGGCGTCCGCCTCAACGACCCCCAAACGGGGCACCACAACATGGACATCCCCGTAGAGCTAAGCCAGGTGGAGCGCATCGAAATCCTCGAAGGTTCGGGGGCTCGCCTCTATGGTGCCAATGCCTTCTGCGGCATCATCAACATCATCACCAACGTGCCCGACAAAAACTATCTCAAGCTTAGCCTTGGTAGCAGCATGTATGACCTTTACGATAAACTCAACAACAATCTCGGCAGCACCGACATGTATCAAGGGGCAATTTCGGGAGGCTTCGCCACTAAAAAAACTTCCCACTTCCTTTCCCTTTCGGGGAAGAATTCCACAGGCTACACGGCGAACACCGATGCTAAAGTCTTGAAGGGATTTTATTCGGGCAGCTATTATGCTACATTCGGCACCTTTGCCCTTCAGATGGGCTACGCCGACAAGGCGTTTGGCGCCAACAGCTTCTATTCCTCCAAATATCCCAACGAATTTGAACACACCAAGACCGCCTTCAGCAGCTTGCAGTTTTCCTCTGCGGGCAAGGTGAAAATCACACCCCAACTCTATTGGCGACGCCACCACGACAGGTTCGAACTCTTCCGCGACAATGCGCCTGCTTGGTACAAGACCCATAACTATCACCTCACGGATGTATTGGGCAGCTCCATCAACATACAATTTAATTCCCTTGCGGGGAAAACGGGCATCAAAGCCGAATATTTTGTGGAGAAGATCTACAGCAATGTGCTCGGCACCCTCATGAGCGATACCCTTTCGGATGCGATGGACTCCCAAGGCTATTTCACCAAGAGCGGCAAACGCAACAACGTCAGCGTCGCCCTCGAACATGAATATAACGTGAAGAAATTCTCCATCGCCCTTGGGTTGTTGGGAAACTATAACGATGCTTTTAAGTTCGACTTCTGCCCGGGCTTAGACCTTGCTGTTGCCTTCAAACCGTGGATAAAATGGTATCTCTCCGCCAACAAATCTTTCCGTCTGCCCACCTTCACCGACCTCTACTATCAAGGTCCAACCAATCGCGGCAACCCCAATCTGCATCCCGAAAAAGCTAATACCGTGGAAACGGGACTGAAATTCTTCCATAAGGGCTTCTATGCCCATCTCTCAGGCTTCTATCGCTACGGCAAAAACCTCATTGATTGGGTGAAGAACCCCGACTCCACCAAATGGGAGAGCGCTAACCTCACCAAGATGCAAACATGGGGCATCGAAACTGCAATGACCTTCAACTTCAGCCAATTCAAATGCACCCATAACCCCATCAACAGTATTGACATTGCTTATGCCTATCTCAATTCTGACAAAAGCAGCGGCGAGTATGTGTCCTATTATATAATGGACTATCTGAAACACAAACTCACTCTTAGCATCAACGCAAGGCTCTACAAAAAGGTCGGCATGAGCCTTGTGTATGCCTTTAATGATAGAAACGGCACCTACACCAACTTCTCCGACGGCAAAGAGACCCTCTATCATGGCTTCTCAACCGTGGATGCTAAACTCTTTTGGCGCCCGCTCAACTTCGACGTCTTTTTTGCCTGCAATAATATCTTTGATACTCGTTATTATGACTATGGCAACATCGCCATGCCCGGGCGTTGGATTTCGGTAGGCATCAGCTATACTTTTGACTTCTCTAAAAAACATCAAGCAAAATGAACGATAAAAAAATAGTAGTAATCACAGGCGCCACAGCAGGAATCGGCGAAGCATGTGCCCACATCTTTGCCAAAAACGGCTACCAACTCATCCTCACGGGAAGACGCAAAGACCGATTGGAGAAACTTTCCTCAGCACTCTCGTCTAAATGTAAATCTAAAGTACATTGCTTGTCCTTCGACGTGCGCAATTTTGATGAAACGCAAGCGGCTATCAACTCCTTGCCTAAAGATTGGTCGCAGATAGACATCCTGATTAACAACGCAGGCTTGGCTGCCGGCTTCGGACCTATTCAAGACGGCGATATCAACGATTGGAACCAAATGATAGATACCAATCAAAAAGGATTGCTCCATGTTTCCAAATGCATCATCCCTCTGATGATCGCCCGAAACGCGGGACACATCATCAACATCGGCTCCATCGCAGGCAAAGAAGTTTATCTGAACGGCAATGTGTATTGCGCCACCAAAGCCGCCGTGGATGCCATCACCAAAGGCATGCGCATTGACTTATTGAAGTACGGCATCAAAGTAACCCAAGTGGCTCCCGGCGCTGTCGAAACCGAGTTCTCTTTGGTGCGCTTTCATGGAGATGAAGCGGCTGCCGCTAAGATTTACGAAGGTTTCACACCGCTGACAGCCAAAGATGTTGCCGACGTGGTGTATTTTGCTGCCAACTTGCCTGCCCATGTCAACATCAACGATATGATAGTGGTGCCTACCGCTCAGGCAAACACAAGCCATACCCATCGAAAGATATAACATTGAATATATACGTTTAACATAAATAGTATTGCTTATGACCGTAACCCGTATTTTTGATTTGTTGGAACGCTACGAAAAGATGTTCCCAAAAGAAGATGCCCTTGCCGGAAAAGAAGAAGGCGAATGGGTGAAGTTTTCAACCAAATCCTATATTGACATATCGAACTATATCAGCTATGGATTACTACAGTTGGGTGTGGAGAAGGGGGATAAAATCGCCACCATCACCTACAATCGTCCCGAATGGAATTTCTTAGACATGGGAATCCTGCAGGTGGGCGCTATCCACGTGCCGATTTATCCCACCATCAGTGAAGCCGATTACAAATACATCTTGAATCATGCCGAAATAAAATATGTGTTTGTGGCGGGCGAAGACATGTTCAAAAAGATTAAACAGATGATGCCCGAAGTCCCGACCTTGAAGGCGATTTATACCTTCAAAAACCTTTACGGCTTCAACCATCTCAACGAACTCATCCGCCAAGGATGGCAAAACCCCTGCCACGAACGCTTGCAGGCAATCAAAGACTCTGTGCAGCCCGAAGACCTTGCCACCATTATCTACACCTCGGGAACTACGGGCACTCCCAAAGGCGTCATGCTGTCTCATGCCAACATCATTTCCAATGCTATCGCCACATCGAGCGTGCCGCCCATCGGCTTTGAGTCGAAGGCGTTGAGCTATTTGCCGCTGTGTCATATCTACGAACGTATGCTCAACTATATGTATCAATATGTGGGCGTGTCGGTCTATTATGCCGAAAACATGGGCACGATAGCCGACAACATCCGCGAAATTCATGCCGACATCCTGTCAACGGTGCCCCGCTTGCTCGAAAAGATTTACGACCGCATCATCAAAAAAGGACGCAAGCTCACGGGCATCAAGAAGAAGATATTCTTTTGGGCGGTGGATTTGGGTTTGAATTATGAGATGTATAAAGCCAACGGTTGGTGGTATGAATTTCAATTGAAGATTGCCAACATCTTTGTGTTTAAGAAATGGCGCGAAGCATTGGGCGACAACATCCGCGTGATTGTTTCGGGGGGCGCCGCCTTGCAGCCTCGATTGAACCGTATCTTTTGGGCAGCGCGCATCCCCGTGTTGGAAGGCTACGGACTCACCGAAACTTCGCCCGTGGTTGCCGTGAATACCTTGGGAAAAGATGGCGTGAAATTCGGAACCGTAGGTCCCATTTTGACAGGCGTTCAAGTGAAAATTGATGTTGACGGAGAGATATTGACCAAAGGTCCCGGCTTGATGCAGGGCTATTATAAGGAAGAGCAATTGACCAAAGAGGTGATAGATGCCGAGGGATGGTTCCACACGGGCGACTTGGGCAGAATTGAACCCGAAGGACAGTTGCGCATCACCGGCAGGAAAAAGGAGTTGTTCAAGACTTCTTTTGGCAAATATATCAACCCAAGTCAGATTGAAGATAAGTTTAAGGAGTCGCCTTTCATTGATTCGATGATCGTATTGGGCGAAAATCAGAAGTTTGCCGCCGCACTCATCGTTCCCGACTTCACGGATTTAAAAGCTTGGTGCGAAACCAAAGACATCGCCTACACTACCAATTCGGAGATGATTAATTTGCCGCGCATCAAACAACGTTACAAGAAAGAAATGGATTTCTACAACACTTTTTTCGGCGAAACCGAGCAGATAAAGAAATGGGAAATCATGGAAACCGAATGGACAAGCATCAGCGGCGAGCTAACTCCCACCTTGAAAATCAAACGCAATTATATCATGGAAAAATATGCTTCCGCCATAAATAAACTTTTTTCCGGTGGTAGCGATTCATTAATTTAATATTTTTGCAGTCTGTGAAATTTTAATCCCATTGTTATGAAAAAACTTATGCTGATTTCGACGCTTCTGATGTGTATGGTGGCGAGCCATTCCTGCAAAAACGCCTCGTCCTCCGACGGCAAAACCGTGTTGACCGAGCGCATCCAATATCCCGTGTTTATCAAAAGCCCTTATGGCGACGATGTGGAATGGTATAAAGAGAATATGGAAGGACCCAAACGCGAGAAGTTTGTGAACCTGCTGTTGGATGCGGCTTTCGATGGCAAAGTTAAAGCGTATGACTATGAGGACAACATCCCCCTGACCAAAGAGCAAATCAGCCACATCATGGTGAAATCCGACACCGTAATCATGACGCGCACCTACGCGCCTTACAACGATTATGACACCGTCATCGTGCAGAAACTCGAACGCCGAAACATCCATCGCATCACATTTTTGGAAGAATGGTATTTCGACGAAAAGGCTTTCACCATGGAGAAAAAGGTGGTGGGCATTGCTCCCGCCATCACCATGTATGCCGACAGCAATGAGGTGAAAGGCTACAAACCCCTGTTTTGGATTTATTTGGATGATAAATATCCTTTGAAGAAGTAGGCTTTTAGGGGGTTTAGGGATTAGGCTATTAGACTATTAGGTTTTGATGTACAGTATTGGCAGAGCCTAAACGGATAGGGTGAAGAAGGCAGAGGATGCTGCCGAACGGGGATTATTCTTTTATAAATTTCTTTGTCGTGATTCCAATGCCTGCCTGTGCTCGGATGATGTAAACCCCGCTCGAAAAGTCTGAAATATCAATGACTGTTTTATTTTCTTTTACTTTTACTTTTTTAATTACCTGTCCTTCGATATTTAAAATTTCAATAGTTGCTTTCTGCGGAGCTACTATCGTGAAATTATCTCTCACGGGATTGGGATAAACAGCAAAATTATCATCCTTTATAATATCTTTTAAACCTACTATGACAGTAGTGTCTATTTTAAATATGACCCCTTCATTGTTTGAACCGCCACTATATGTCATGCCATACAAAAAGATGCTATCAAAAAAAAGAGTCCCGCTTGGATAGCGACCATCCGTAGTATTTATAAAGTCCCATAATTCTACGAAGTCGCTACCATCGGATTTTATTTTAAAGATAGTTCCGTAATTACTAAATCCGCCTTCCAATGTCATTCCATACAGATAACTGCCAGCAAAAACAAGAGAGCCTTCAGGACATGACCCATTTGTATTACCATTAAAATCGAATATATCTAAAAACCCACTGCCATCAGTTTTTATTTTAAATATATTCCCTTGTAAATGCGTTCCACCCTGGCGTGTCATTCCATAAAGGTAAGTACCATCAGAAATAAGAGAACCGTAAGGAGAGCTACCGTTTGTTCCTATAAAATCTAATAACTTTACATATCCGCTGCCATCAGTTTTTATTTTGAAAATAGTCCCACCACCACCTATTCCACCCATTGTCATTCCAAATAAATATGCGCCATCATAAATAAGAGAGCCATGAGGACTACATCCGGTGGTTGTATAACAATCAAAATTCATTAAGATTAAAAATCCACTGCCATCATATTTTATTTTAAAGACAGTACCATCACCATTTGTACCACCAATATATGTGACCCCATACAAAAATGTACCATCAGAAATAAGACTTCCAAATGGTCCCCAGCCATTTATACCATTAAAGTCGAATAACTTTACATATCCACTACCATCTGTCTTTATTTTAAATATTGTTCCTTTATCATAAGTACCCCCTTGATTTGTCATTCCATAAAGAAAAGTACCATCGTAAAAAAGAGAACCATTTGGAAAATTTCCTGATGTAGAGTCAATAAAATCAAAGAGTTTTGTAAAATCACTACCATCAGGTTTTATCTTAAATAATGTTCCGCCGTCATTTGTGCCTCCCAAATGTGCCAATCCATACAAATAAGTACCGTCCGAAATAAGTGCTTCGTAGGGATAACCCCCGGTTGTATCACGCTCAAAGTCGAATAATTTAGTGAACTGAGCATTAGAAGTTTCATTAAAACTTATTAATGACAAGAAAAGTAACACTATTTTTTTCATAAGCGTGGTTTTAGAATCTTAAATTCAATCATTAATTTACCAGTAAGGTTTTTACTTCGCCTTGATAATATTATTTTTTTACAAAGATAAACAAATATCCCCCGTTCGGCTTAGCCTCCACCTAAGTCATCTATATCCTCCTAGGTTCCACCTATTCATTCTTTAATTCAAGCCTACACTTCACAGTCAGGCTCAATTTTTCATTTTTCATTTTTATCTTTTCATTCAAAATTCCCTATTCCTTAATCTCAATTCCCGTTCTTTTAATTTCATCAATAAAGGCGTCACCCTTTTCAAAGTAAAGAGTAGGGAAAGTATGCACCTGTATGTTTGCATAATCTTTCTTGATTTTGGCATTTATAAATAGGTCGAGGTCTTTAAAAACCATGCCTGCAAATTCATC
>CAIWVT010000201.1 GCA_903916135.1 uncultured bacterium | reverse complement strand
TGCCATACAGGCACTGCCACAGCGCATGTTGTAAATGGTGTGGCACCCTTCACTTATACTTGGTACACATCGCCCTTGCAAACCACTCAAACTGCCACGCATCTTGCCTCCGGAACCTACACCCTGTGCGTGGTTGATAGCAATGGATGCTCTGCCTGCAACCATACTATATTTGTTGATTCCACTAATTGTACAGGATTTACTTCCATAGCTCAAGGAATAAATGCAACTTGTAGCACATGTTACAATGGCAAAGCATGGGTTCATTGCAGTGGCGGCTATCCCCCGTATTTTTACCATTGGGTAACAAATCCAATACAAACCGGGGATACTGCTTATAACCTTGTGCCGGGATTTTACCATGTGGATATTACTGATTTCGTTGGATGTTCAATTACCGATTCCGTAACAATAGGATTTCCCAATAATTGTTCTGCTAACTTTGTTCTTTATGCTGACACTAATATCTTGCATCAATATTATGCGGTAAATTTGGCGACAGGCGTGGCTCCTATAAGTTATATATGGCACTTTGGTGATGGAACCACTAGCAATCAACCGTATCCAACCCATATCTATGCCGTGCCAGATCACTATAACATTTGCCTCAACATAATGGATTCCGTGGGTTGCATTAACACCTATTGCAGCAATTATTATTTACAGAAATCGGAAAACACTATGATATATTTGAATATCCTTGCTCCCGTTGGAATCTCAGAGCATCAGAATCATCTGGCGTTTAATATCTATCCCAACCCTGCCTCCGATTTTATCACGCTAAGTCTTGCCAAAGATGTTGGCAATGCTACGATAAAGATGTATAACTTACTTGGCGAATTGCAAAGCACCAACAACACTTCACATGCCAAGACAGATATAGATATATCGAAGCTTGCTGCTGGAGTTTATATTATTGAAGTGGTAACGGATAAAAGCAGTTTTAGGCAGAAGTTTATCAAAGAATAAAGACATAGATGGAGTGTTCACACTGCTCTATATTATAAAGTACCAAATACAAGAAACCCAATAAAAACAAACCTTATGAAAAACTCTTCAAAATTTCTTTTGCTTGCAGTTATTCTCTTAGCTGCATTTTCTCTCTCCAGTAGAGGACAAACGCCTGTCAGTGGCGGAATTTATGCAAACACAACTTGGACGTTGGCGAATAGTCCGTATGTTGTTACGGATACTGTAGTAGTGTTTCCGGGGGTAACATTGACCATTCAGGCGGGGGTTACGGTTAAGTTTGCTGATGATAAAAGATTGGAAATAAGGCAAGGCACTTTAATTGCTACAGGAACGCCTGCGGATTCTATAACTTTTACTAGTAATTCCGGCAGCCCAACTCTTGGAATTTGGGGCAATGTGTTCCTAAATGGATGTAGTATTACAAAATTAAGTTACTGCAGTTTCAAATATGCTCAGGAAGGCATCTACGCGATGAAGTATTCCATTACAAACGACAGTTTAATTGTTAAATATTCAACTTTTAAAAACAATATTAGTGGTATTAAAAACAGTACAGGTGGCATTTATAAAACATTAATTGATAACTGTTACTTTGCAACCAACTATTATGGTTTTAATGCGGAATATAACGAGTCACAAATTACAATCACTCATAGTAAATTTTATTATAATCAAATTGGATATAGGAATTATTTTGGCATTACCATTAATGGAAGTTTATTTTATTGTGATATTTCGAATAATTATATTACAGGAGTTGAAGCTGCGGAAAGTGTTTACGGCTGCACAATATCTAATGATTCAATAGGAACAAATTGGGTTTCTTATTTGAAAAACTGTACTGTGAAAAACAACTATTACGGCATAAAAGGTGGGTGTATTGATAGTTGTATTATTACTAATAATGTAATTGGTGCAGATTGTTATGCTATTCTGCATAGTACAATTGATACCAACAGCCAATATGGTGTTAAGGTTGAAGAAGGAGCTGTTGTGAAATGTCTTTTTAGAAAAAACGGAACTGGAATTATTGTTACTGGAGGTTATACATCGCAAATAACAAAGAATATTATTGAAAATAATACAATTGGAATTGAATTAAAGAGTAGGTTTCAAGTTTATTGTAACAGAATTTGCAATAATACCTTATATGATTTAAAAAACTATCTACAGAGTAATTATAGTATAAGTAACAATGATTGGGGTACAACAAATACGGCATTAATTCAGACACATATTTACGATGGATATGATAATATATCTCTTGGACTTATCAATTTCATGCCTATTGATACCTTGCAATGTTATTTAAATCCAGTATGTAATGCTTTTTTTACTCTGTATCCTGATTCTATAATCCAACATCAGTATTATGCAATAAATATGGCATCAGGCATACCGCCTATTTATACTTACACTTGGAGTTGGGGTGATGGCACTTTTAGTGATGGACCGTATCCAAGTCACACTTACAGCACTGCTGGCTATTATAACATTTGTCTTACAATTACCGATTCGATAGGCTGCACACATACGTATTGTGATTCATCCTATTTGTCAAAAAATTCGAATTCGATGATCTATGTTAACGTCATTCAGTCAACAGGGTTTCCCGAAACTTCAGTCAAGAATTCCTTTGGTATTTTCCCCAATCCTGCTTCCAATTATGTAACATTACAATTGACTCAAGATATAAGCATTGCCACCATCAAAGTCTATAACCTACTTGGCGAACTGAAAAACACCACCAACACCTCTCACGCCAAAACAGATATAGATATATCGAAGCTTGCCGCGGGAGTTTATATTATTGAAGTGGTAACGGATAAAAATAGTTATAGGCAGAAATTTATTAAAGAATAAAGAAATATGGTGAGTAGTATTCATCGGATGACTCCAAGTCATCTGATGAATATGCGCACAACAAAAAGTCGAATACACTTCTATCCTAAGTCCTAAAGGTCTAATAGTCTAAAGCCTAAACCCCTAATACTTCAACCACTTCCACAATTCCTTATAGCTAACCTTTTTGCCATACATCAAAATGCCGGTGCGGTAAATCTTTGCCGCAAACCATGTGGCACCCAAAAAGCCCAACACCAACAAACCCATAGAAAGTATCAACTCGTAGGTAGGCACTCCAAAAGGCAAACGTATCATCATCACGATTGGCGAGGTCAGCGGGATAATCGAGAACCAAAACGCCAAAGGTCCTTGCGGATTGTTGATGATGGTTTGCGAAAGCACAAACGCCAAGATAAGCGGAATGGTGATAGGCATCATAAACTGTTGCGTGTCCGCCTCATTGTCCACCGCCGAACCTATAGCAGCAAACAAAGCGCCATACAACAAATAGCCAAACAAGAAGAAAAACAAAAACATCACTATAATCATCACATAGTTATAGCTCCCCACCGAATGCATCACCGAATTCATTATCTCGGCATCTTCATCTTTGGGGGCACTTTTGTCTATAGTGTTCGTCATCGGCGTAGGTTGCTGCACATTGATTGCCTTTTGTTCTGTAGTCACATTTTTCTTTGTAGCCGTAAACACCGAAGCTTGAAAAACCGTAACGATGCCCAAGGTCAATACAATCCACAATAGAAACTGTGTCAAACCCACCAAGGCAATGCCCGTAATCTTCCCCATCAACAACTGAAAAGGCTTCACCGACGATACGATGACTTCTATAATACGACTTGTTTTCTCTTCTATTACTCCGCGCATCACCTGCGAACCAAACATAAATATGGAGATATAAATCAAAATCCCCGCAAACAAACCTATCATCATGGTCAACTCGGGTGAACTATTTTCTCCCGTTTGCACATTCTCCATCTTCAGGTCAATAGAAGTCTTCACCGATTCAATATCCTTCTTATCCAAGCCATATTTATCGTGAAGCATCTTATTTTCCAACACATATTTCATCTTTTCGTGAACGTAGCTCGTCACACTGATGCCGGGTTGTTTGTTTGAATAGAAGAGCTTAGCCGAATTTGAATCCGTTGGGGTAGGTTTAGGGATATACAGCAAGCAATAGCTGCCCGACTTCATCAGATTGTCTTTAGCCGTTTTGATATCGCTGGTCAGATAATTGAATTGCACCGACTTGTTGCTTGTCAGATGATCTACATAGATACCCGTTTCGTCCACCACATCAATGTTTTTAGTATCCTCACCCCATTTGGAAATAAAAAACGGGACTATCATCAGCGAAGCCATCAATATGGGACCCAATATGGTCATCACTATAAACGAACGTTTTTTCACACGCGACAAATATTCGCGCTTAATAATAATGAGCGTCTTTTTCATACGTGTTTATTCTGTTAGGTTAGTAGCCGAGTTATATTTGAGCGTATCGTTGTTCACCTTGGCAATAAAAATATCGTTCATGGTTGGGATAATCTCGCGAATGGCATGTACATTACCAAATTGCATCAACGCCTGTATCATTTCGTTGGTAGTTTTTCCATTCCTGATTTTGATGCTCGCAGTCAAAATGTCATCAGCATGGGCTTCTTGTTCTATGATGAAATCACCGTTCAGTTGATGTTTCAACTCATGATTATAGCCCGTAAGTTCCACCTGATACACATTGTCTTTATAGGTATTCTTAATCTCTTTCACCTTACCCTCCAATATCTTATTGGATTTGTTTATCAAAGCGATGTCATCACACAATTCTTCCACCGACGACATATTGTGTGTAGAGAAGATAATCGTGGCGCCGTTTTCCTTCAAGCGAATAATTTCATCCTTAATGATGTTGGCATTGATAGGGTCGAATCCACTAAAAGGCTCATCAAAGATGAGTAGTTTCGGGTCGTGCAACACCGTAACAATGAATTGAATCTTTTGCTGCATCCCTTTCGAGAGTTCTTCCACCTTACGATTCCACCACCCTGCAATCTCAAACTTCTCAAACCAATATTTGAGTTTCTTCATAGCGTCAGCCCTCGAAAGTCCTTTCAGTTGTGCCAGATACAATGCCTGCTCGCCTACTTTCATTTTCTTATACAAACCGCGTTCTTCGGGAAGATAGCCTATCTGCTCTATATGATTCTGACGGAGTTTTTCACCATTCAGCAACACTTCGCCTTCGTCGGGACCCGTAATCATGTTGATGATACGAATCAAAGTGGTTTTCCCCGCGCCATTCGGACCTAACAGACCGTAAATGCTTTGCTGCGGCACACTGATAGAAACACCATTCAAAGCGACATGATTGGCAAATCGCTTGGTGATGTTGTGGGTTACAAGTATATCCATTTCTTTTATTTAAGATTTATGATTTTAGAATTTAGATTTATAAATAAAGATTGTAAGGTGCAAATACAATAGGAATCAACGTTGATAATTATTTACTGAGTATCAATTACCAATTGCCCGATACTATATACCCGATTACCCAATACCATTTACCTGCTTACCATTTACCCTTTACCCAATTACCCTCTACCCTCTCTATTGAAAGAACTCCCGCATCTTTTCAAAGAAGCCTCTATCTTTCAGTCCGGGTTGTGGTTTTATGTTTTCAGAGTCCATAAGTTTATAGATCATCGCTTTTTCTTCTTTCGAAAGCACTTGAGGTGTCCACACATTGATGCCCACCAACAAGTCACCGCGACCATAAGAGTTCAATGAGGGCAAGCCTTTGTTTTTAAGTTTAAGAATTTTGCCTGATTGGGTGCCGGCTTCTATCTTCACACGAGCTTTCCCTTCTAAGGTAGGCACTTCCACGGTGGTGCCTATCACGGCTTCAGGATAACTGATATAATGATTATACAACAAATTGTTGCCATCGCGAACCAATTCAGGATGGTCTATTTCCTCAATCAACACTATCAAATCCCCGGGCTGTCCGCCGCGAGCAGCCGCATTGCCTTTGCCACTCATAGAAAGCTGCATACCTTCAGCAACACCTGCAGGAATCTTAATGCTGATGATTTCATCGCCTTTGATGATGCCATTGCCAAAACAACTTGTGCATTTCTCTGTGATAGATTGACCTTCGCCGCCACAAGAAGGACAAACAGAAGATGTCTGCATCTGTCCCAAAAATGTATTGGTCACTCGACTCACCTGTCCTCTTCCTCCGCAGGTGGTACAGGTCTTGTAAGAACTGCCATTTTTAGCTCCTGTTCCACTACAAGGTTTGCATCCCACATACTTATTGACGTTGATTTTCTTTTCAACACCTAAGGCAATTTCTTCTAAAGTCAGTTTCATCTTTACCCTAAGGTTGCTTCCGTAGTTCACTTTCCTGCGTTGCGATTGTCCTCCGCCCCCGAAGTTTCCGAAACCTCCAAAGATGTCACCAAAATGACTGAATATGTCATCCATACTCATGCCACCGCCACCATTAAATCCTTGAGAACTACCAACACCTTGGTGCCCAAATCTGTCATAACGACTCTTTTTCTCAGGGTTGCTGAGCACATCATACGCCTCCGCTGCCTCTTTAAATTTATCTTCAGAAGCATGGTCGCCGGGGTTCTTATCCGGATGGTATTTTAATGCTAACTGACGATAGGCTTTCTTAATCTCTGCATCATCTGCTCCTTTAGAAACGCCTAATATCTCGTAGTAATCACGTTTGGTCATGTATTTTTTTTCTTAAATTATAATTTAGTTTGCCACAACAACTTTAGCAAAACGGAGTATCGTACCGTTTAAGTAATATCCTTTTTCAACTTGGTCAATAATCTTGCCTTTCATCTCTTCGTTAGGTGCGGCAACATTGGCAATGGCTTCATGTATATCTGCATTAAACACCTCGCCTTTGGATATCATTTCTTCCAACCCTTCTTTTGTCAACACTGCTTTGTATTTATTATAAATCAACACTATGCCATCTTTCACAGCTTTGTTAGCTTCATCATCAGGTATGGCATCCAAAGCGCGTTCAAAATCATCCAACACAGGCAACATGGAAATGACAACATCCGATGAAGCCGTCTTAAACAATTCGATGCGTTCTTTGAGGGTGCGTTTGCGATAATTATCAAATTCGGCAAATAGCCTTAGGAATTTGTCATTGAGTTCTTCTATTCTTGCTTTTTGTTCCACGATTATTTTGTCTTTGTCGGTATCGTCTGTTAGCACCTCTGCTGTTATAGGTGTTTCCGCTGTTTGGTCTGCGCCTTCTGTCTGTTTTTTGTCATGCTTTTTGTCTTTGCTCTTCAACATATCTTTCTTGTTTTTATTTATCAATACACATTCGTTTCCGCGTTTAATTTTTGTGCTTATCATAAATATATTACGATCCACCAGTCAAAATTTCCGACTTTCGACTCACAACAATTCATTTTTAGTCAAATGTAAACGTAACATGGCATAACAAATTATTTGCCACAAGTTCATTTGCGACATTTTGTCAGTATAATGGCGAATCTGTCTAATCTTCCTTTCCGCTTATCTCATAATTTTCAGAATCTTCTTCCACATCAAACAAACGTAATTGGTTTTCGCCGATGTATTCATCTTCCGGCAAGGAATCGGCAAATTTACGAATATAATCTTTAATGGCAGATTTTATCATCTTGTTTGAACTCACTTTTTTTGCCTTGCAAAACTTATCTATAAGGGTCTTTTGATTTACAGATAGCTTAAACTCAAACTTTTTGTATTTAATTTTTTTCTTTTTTTTGATCGTTGACATAGATTATCGTTTTGACTTGAGGGTGTAAAAATACTCATTTGATTTTTTATACAATGAATAATTTTAATTTTTTTTAAAAAAAACACATAAAGTTGATAAGATTTTTATACTTTAGCGCAATTTTTCTAATGAACATGTTTTAAATTTATGCTATGATTAATCAACAACTACTGAACCCTAAGTCTATTGTAATAGTAGGCGGTTCGAACGAAACAAAAAAACCAGGCGGAAAAGTGTTGAAAAACATTTTAGATGGAAATTATAAAGGAAAACTTTGTGTAATTAATCCAAAAGAAACCATAACACAAGGAATTCCCGTAACTCCATCGCTGAATGAACTTCCTGACACCGAATTGGCTATTATTGCAATTCCTGCAAAACTATGTCTGGAAACGGTTACATTTCTAGCACAACAAAAAAACACCAAAGCCTTTATAATTTTATCGGCGGGCTTTAGCGAAGAGAATGAAGAAGGTGCCTTGCTCGAACGGAAAATTGTAAACATCATAGATTCTGTGGGCGGTTGCCTTATTGGGCCCAACTGCATTGGCTTTATGAATCACAATTATCATGGGGTTTTCACCACACCGATTCCCAAATTAGGACAAGATGGCTGTGATATGATTTCGGGTTCGGGGGCAACGGCTGTTTTTATTATTGAAGCAGGGATGCCCAAAGGATTGAAATTTTCGAGTGTTTATTCCATTGGAAACTCGGCGCAGATGGGTGTTGAAGAGGTGTTGCAATATTTTGATGAAAGTTTTGACCCCTTAACCAGTTCACGAGTCAAACTGATGTATATCGAAACCATTAAAAATCCGGAGAAGTTGTTGAAACATGCTTCATCTTTGGTTTCGAAAGGCTGCCGGATTGCAGCTATAAAGTCTGGCACTTCGCAAGCAGGAAGTAGAGCAGCAGCATCCCACACAGGTGCTCTTGCCAGTCCGGATGTGGCAGTGGATGCCTTGTTCAGAAAAGCAGGAATCGTTAGATGTTATGGTCGTGAAGAATTTACTACGGTGGCTTCGGTCTTCAACCATAAAGAATTGACAGGAAAAAGAATAGCCATCATCACCCATGCCGGTGGTCCTGCTGTTATGCTTACAGATACTTTGGAAAATGGCGGATTAGAGATTCCCCATATACATGGAAAAGATGCAGAAGAATTGCTCACGAAATTATACCCGGGCTCTTCCGTTTCCAATCCTTTTGACTTTTTGGCTACAGGCACTGCTGAACAATTAGGAGATATCATTGATTATTGCGAAAACAAATTTGATGAAATTGATGCCATGATTGTCATCTTTGGAAGTCCGGGTTTGGTTGAAGTGTACGATGTGTATCGTTTGTTGAATGAAAAAATAAAATCGTGTAAGAAACCTATCTTTTCAGTTCTTCCTTCTATCATAAATGTGGAAAAAGAATTGAAAGAGTTTATTTCCTTTGGTAGAATCAATTTCCCGGATGAAGTAGTATTAGGCAAAGCCCTTACAAGAGTGTATCACACCCACAAATCGTATGACCTTACTCCTGAATTACCACAGGTTGATACTGCTAAAATCCGTTCCATTATTGATAATGCTGTTGATGGTTATATCTCACCCTTAGAGATTCAACAATTGATGGATGCTGCAGGCATTCCTCGTGCGGGAGAAGCTGTTGTTACGGACAAAGACAGTGCCAAAGCAGAAGCACAACGCTTAGGCTTCCCTGTGGTGATGAAGGTCGTGGGTCCGCTTCATAAGTCAGATGTAGGTGGCGTGGTGCTGAATGTGAAGAATGTTGAAACGGTTGAAAAGGAATTTGAACGTATGATTCAAATTAAAGATACTACTGCCATATTGATACAACCGATGCTGAGCGGTACGGAGCTTTTTGTAGGAGCCAATTACGAACCCAAGTTCGGGCACATGATTTTGTTTGGTTTGGGTGGTATTTTCATCGAAGTGTTGAAAGATGTTTCTGCAGGTTTATCTCCCATCGGGAAAGAAGAAGCAAGTGCCATGATTAAAAGCTTAAAGAGCTACAAAATCATTGAAGGCGTTCGTGGACAAAAAGGCATCAACCAAGAGCTGCTGATAGACATTATTATGCGCCTGTCAGCCTTGTTGCAAGCAGCTCCTGAGATACAAGAATTGGATTTCAATCCTTTGTTGGGCAATGCAGAAAAAGTTGTTGCTGTTGATGCCAGAATTCGGATTGCAAAGTAAGCTTCAAGCCACCTGAAAGTTCGAATGTAAGAAAAACCACAAAGGCACTAAGACTCAAAGAAACACAAAGATAATACGAATTTCTTCCTGTCCTCGAGCCTTCGTGTCTTAGTGTCTTAGTGTCGTAGTGCCTTTGTGTCTTTGTGCTATCGTGTCTTCGTGTTGGGCAAGATTCAACTTTAGTTCACAGCTTTCTTTACAACAACTTTCAGCTCTCTCGTCTCTTGTTTTTGCGCATTAGTATCCGTTGGTTGAATCTCTGAATTTTCAATCAGTTCGCCATCCTTCATGGTCATCTTTTTGCCTATCATATCCAAATTCCAACTGCCATCAACATTATCACGGTCGTAAATCAGGTTCTCTACTCTTTTAGTCATAAAGATGCTTTTGCCTTCAGGCACTTCCAAAACAATTTTGACAGATTGGTTACGCCATTTTTCAAAATAAGGCAGCAGAAAATAATTGCTGATACTCAGCGTGGAATCCGCTATACTGACATTCATATTTATAACTTGTGCCCTATTGCGTGCGTTCATAATCGTGGTGCCTCTCGAAAATTTAACCACAGTGAGCCTATAAGCATCCGTTTCTGATGGTATGATTTTTAGTTTTGGAAATCCATACGCGCAGAATTGGGCTCCATTGTTCAGCAAATAGAAGTTGTTGAACACAAAACGCTCATGCTTGTGCATATCAATATCAGTGTTCTCATCATCCATAAAATGCATATTGATTTGATTGGGCAAATTGTCTTTCACGTCAATGGTCAGTGTTTCCTTGGGCTGCGGCAACATCACCTCTTGTTTGACGCTGCTTTTTTCATTGAAGTTTCCAATGATATTTATGGTAAGAAATATGGCTAAAATCAAACCCGTAAGCCAAATCAGCGAAGCGGTTACAGAAACAATACGTATTTTGGTTTTGAATCCGATTATCATGCGGATGCTATTGAAAATAAGCATCAAAAGCGGAACACCTATCAATAGGATTAAGGAAACAACGGCAAGATGTTGTTGCCACGAGTTTTCAAAAAACATATTCGACAAAGCAGGCAGCGACACCGATGATATGCCCCATTTAGTGAAAAACAAGAAACTATCGGAAGCCGTTAGCGACAGCACCAAGGAAGCAGTCAAAACGATGGCAATGATGAGCAATACGATGCCTGTGAAAATCAACAACGCACGCAGAAAATAATAGATGATTTCGCCAAACACACTACCAAAACCCTGACGATGCTTCGTATCGGGTGGATAACCCATCACCGATGCTGCTACTCTTTTCTGACAACAGGTGTATTTTTCATTACGCTTTGCTTCTTGGATTTTTTGTTTCAAATCTCGTATCTCTTTCTTGCCATGACGACGTGCATTGCCCTTCATCGTATGAAAACGAGTCTTGAGGTCTTCAAATTCATTTTTGATGTTGTGTTCTATCTCCGAAATAGTCATCGGCGAACCTTTCATGTTCATTTTATCTTCCATGCTCAAAGCCTTCGGAATAATGATCCACAACACTAAATACACCAAAATGCTTGAAGCAAAAAAGATAAGCCCTATCACAAAACCTAAACGAAACCACACAGGGTCAATGTCTAAATAATGACCTAAGCCCGAACAAACACCCCCCAAAACACGATTTTCTTCATCGCGAAATAAACGTTTTTTAGTGGTCTTTTTGGTTTCTTGTTTTGTTTCCTGTTCCGAATCTCTATTGTCCATATCGCGCGGTTTGCCTAATATATTGATAGTTTCGTCAACAATTTGTTGCGAAATCAACACCTGCCCCGCTTCTATTTTGGTTTGAAAAATCTCAGCGATACGTGCCTCGATGTCTTGAATGATTTCTTCGTTGCCTTCTGTGGCGGCAAAATGATTTTTTAAGGATTCCAGATATGCTTCCAGAATCATGTATGCTTGTTCATCAATTTGAAAAAACATACCACCAATGTTAATTGAAATAGTTTTGTGCATGACGTTTATGTTTTAAAATTATTTGTTTTTCTTTGTTATTTGTTTCACCGAATTCACCAACTCGTTCCAGCTTTCATCCAATTCTGTCAGAAACTTTTTGCCGAGGTCGGTCAATTCATAATATTTGCGTGGAGGACCTGATTTCGATTCTTCCCAGCGATAGTTGAGCAAACCATCGTTTTTCAATCGCGTCAACAAAGGGTAGAGCGTCCCCTCCACTACGATCAGCTTGGCTTCTTTCATCCTTTCCATCACATCCGAGGCGTACATCTCCTTCTCGTGTACAATAGAAAGTATGCAATACTCCAGCAGTCCTTTGCGTAACTGGGCTTTTGAGTTTTCTATATCCATTTTTTTATTTTTGATTTATGATTTATTGATTTTAGATTTAGTTCATAGTTTCGAGTTCATTGTTCAGAGTTCCGAGTTCGGAGTTCCGAGTTGTTCCATTTTTCATTTTTAATTTTTAATTTTTCATTCAAGAAGAAAACAAAATCGCTGCAAAGATACAACAATTTTAGTACTATGCAATACATGGTACTAATTATTTTTTATTAGTTTGTATAGCATTATAGTAAAATCACTGCATATTAGCCATTTAGTATTGAAAAATTTTTTCAATTATTTTTAATTTTTTTTTTACACATCTATATTTGGGAGAAAATAAGCAAAGAAATGTTGTCCGCAGATTGCGCTGATTGACGCAGAATTTCATGATATTGCAAAACCACTATGTACCTCTGTGTTTTTACTCCGTGTACCACTGTGGTTAAAAAAGAAAAAAAACCACTAAGACTCCCGACCTACGGTACGGGACGGGACTAAGACCACTAAGCTACACTAAGAAAAGCCCAATGACCATAAATGACAATGAATGACAAAAAATGACTATAAATAAAAAAAAAGCCTGCCCTTTCGAGCAAGCTTCTAATACAAAATTTTTTATAAATTAAAATATCTTCTTAAAAATTGGACCTTCCCACATCGTTGCAACCTTTGGTATAGTTGCCAAATGAAAAAATGCATACTCAACGTTTTCTTCCAATGCACCCGTTTCATAATGGGCTACGGTAGTGGGGTCGGATACTGTTTTATTTGTACAGTGAACCAAATCCTTAGTGTATGCCCACGTATGACTATTAGCCAATCCCTTAGCCGTTATATAGGCACCATGCAGAATCGTGATTGACTGAAAAACCTCAAACTTTTGATCGCCTCGTGCTGTTTTGTCTTTTTGGTGCATGTGAGCACTTTCAATAACACCTGCTCTTTGGTTATCAGGCAAGGCAGGATCGTTAGCCACCTCTTCCACCTGATTGCCAAGCACCTTTGTTTCTCTTTCTAAAATATCACGGGTTTTAATAATGTTGCTTTTTTTGTCGTCGGAAGTAGGAGCATTTAATGCACCATGAAACGCAATTACGGCGTTTTTCACTTTAAGAACTTGCGCTACGATATATAAAAGCGCAAATAGTACATTGCCCGTCATGGCGGTTACATAATCTCCACAATCTAACAATAAATCACCATCAGATTTTTTGTCCAGTTCTAATTTCACATTTACTTTCATAATACTATTTTTTTTGGATTAATACTTTTTTTTGCAAAGATACGAATTACGTATAAGAAAAACATCAAATAAAAAATTAAATTTTATCTTTAACTATAATATAACGCAGGTTGAAAATGTATATTTTTATTATTTTTTAAAAGTCTGTTACATTCCACTGCAAAATAGCCATATAGGAAAGGCAAAAAGAAAAATGCGCTAAATCAATCAGAAAAATAATTTTGAGGGACGAAAAAGAAAAAACCTCAGAAGTCATTCTAAAAACTTCGGAAGTAATTATAGAAACCTCGCAAGTAATTATAAAAACATCAGAAGTAATTCTAAAAACATCAGAAGTCATTATAAAAACCTCGGCAGTAATTATAAAAACCTCGCAAGTAATTATAGAAACCTCGGAAGTAATTATAGAAACCTCGCAAGTAATTATAAAAACCTCGGAAGTAATTATAAAAACCTCAGAAGTCATTCTAAAAACTTCGGAAGTAATTATAAAAACCGGGGAGGTTATTATAGAAACCGGGGAAGTTATTATAGAAACCGGGGAAGTTTGCTCTCCTCCAAAAAATATTATTTCTATAGTATGCTTATTTGCAGTGGGTTAGAAAAGTGAGATGTGAAGAGGAATTTTTAAGTAAAAAGCATTCTTTTGGGCTTACCAATAGTAGAAAATTAATTTGGTATGAAAATAATTTTTTTTTGGATTGATTTATTGTGTAATTTTGATGGATGGAATTTAATATCGTCTTCTGATCAAATAATGTTTCTTTGTATTGAAATATTATTTACTTTTGTAGAGTGAAATAAAATACCGTCTTTTGATGATTTGCAATCTTTTTTTTAAAAAATATCATTTTAAAGAAATCTTATGTATCTTTGTAAAAAAATATTATACACCATGAAAATGAAAAAAGGTAAACAAAGTGTGTCAGTAGTGTACGCCTTTTTGAGGATTAGATTTACATATATACAAGTTAGAGTTCATTGTTAAAAAAGGATCGAACTTTAAAAAAAAAGAAAAATCAAAATTGAATCAACTTTTTATCTTTGTATCTTGGCTTGATAAGAATATTAGAAAATGAACATGGAAACTAAAGAATATATTAAAGGTTTATCTAAGCTTAAAATGCTTGGCGATGAGCTATATTCTTTAGGACTAATCCAGGTTAAAGAATTAGAAAAGAATAATTCATTAATGAATTTTCACCAACGTTTTCATCTTGAAAAAGCGAAACGTGTGAATGCTGATGCCGTCTATTTTAGAAATTACCCAAACAATTCTAGGCCATCAGTACCTCAATTATATGTTTTTGATTTCACAATGAACGAAAGAGATATTATTGAAATTCACAAGAACGTATGGAGTACCTCTGAAGTTCGATTGTATGTTGTAATTACAAAGTCAGAAGTAAAACTCTTTAATGCTTCTAAACCTGTGGAATACTCCGAAAATTCAGGTTTTAAAGTAAGTCCATTTGAAGTTCTGAATATGGTAAGTGATGCGCTGGAAAAGTTTGAGCGATATTCAGGAAAAAGATTTGATAATGGTACTTTTTGGGAAGAAACACAAGTTGACTTTGGTTACAATACAACTTCATACGAGAAACTTATTTCGGAATTAAAGAATGCAAGAATTACATTTCTTAATGATATTAACCTTGAAAAACAAGTTGCTAATAAGCTTCTTGTACTAGGTATATTGATAAAATACCTTGAAGAAAGAATTGATATTGACAATAATGGGAATGAAACAAAAGTCTTTAGCACTGATTTTTTTAATAAATCAGAATTTGGTTATTCGAAAAGTTTTATCGATGTTGTCCGAAAAGGTCATTTGATTGATTTGTTTGATTACTTAAGTGCGCATTTTAATGGGAAGATTTTCTATTTGC
>CAIWVT010000200.1 GCA_903916135.1 uncultured bacterium | reverse complement strand
GTGCCGTTGGGTCCCATGATAGCGTGTACTTCGCCTGCATTTACTGTCAAATCCAGACCTTTGATAATCTTTTTATTATTTATAGAAACCTTTAAATTCTTTATTTCGAGAAGCGACATAGTTTTTTGTTTATCTGTTTAAAATATATGCGTGTTTTTTTTATTACATAGTAAAACTGCAAAATTACGAAATTATTCTTAGCTTATTTAAAATGAATCAAAAGAAAATATCAAGACAAAAAAAAACCGTTGATAGTCAACGGTTTTTCTTCTGTGATATTATTGTTTAGCAAGAAGCTTTAATTTGGCTTCCAACAGAGCTAATTCCTGTTTTGATTCCTGAATCTTTTTCTCGAACTCATCTTTCAAAATACTTGCTTTTTTAGATGATGCCAAGAAACCTATGTTATTTTCCCACAATTTGATGTCATTGCTCAACATGTTAATCCTTCCTTCAATTTGAACGCGTTCTTTTGAAAGGAATTTTCCCGCGTCGGGAGAATGTTGAATGTTTTCTATCTTAGTCTTATAGTTCATCGTACTTACTTCTGAGGAAGATAGCTTCAAACGATCCATTAAACTATTAATTGCCGTGCGATACAAACCCTGGAGTCTATCTTTATGCTCAATAGGCACGTGCCCAATCTCCATCCATTCTCTTTGAATACTTTTTAGGGAGTAGAGATTTTCACTTTTATCGTCAGAAACAACGTAAGTGCCGATGCGTTCCAAGAGTTCTTCTTTTTTCTTCAAATTTTCCTTCTCGATGCCATTGATGTTGGAGAAATAAGCGGTTTTATTCTTGAAATACACATCGCAAGCAGCCCTAAAACGTCTCCAAATCTTATCGGCATAACGTTTAGGCACAGGTCCGATAAGTTTCCAGTCCTGTTGCAACTTCAATATGTCTGCTGTTGTTTGTTTCCATGTGGTGCTGTTTGCCATACCTTCTACTTGTACACAAATATCGAACTTCAAGTTATAGTTGTTCGTTTGTTCGTCTTTCAAACCACCAAAGTGTTCCTTTTTGGTATCATAAAACGTGTTTATTCCCCCCCGGAATCGCTCCCAGATAAGGTCATGAAACTTAACAGGTGCCCGTCCGATAGAATCCCATAGCTTTTGCAACTCTATAACCTCATCTGTTTTCTGATGCCAGTCTTCTGAGGTGATAATCTCCACTCCGTTGATCTCTTCTATTTTTTCGCACAAAGCAGTCTTCGCTAAAAGGTTGGTGTCCTGATCTCCGGTCATTTTATCATAATACTCCTTGCGCTGCGAATTGATTTTATCCGAAACATTCTTGAAGCGTTCCCAAATCTCATCCTTCTTGTCGAGCACAACCGGTCCTATTTCTTTCCACTCTTCATGATATTTTTGTAGCAACTTGAATGATTTGGAAATACTCTTTTCCATGAGGAGTTCTTCTGTCTTTTCGCACAACAGAACTTTCATTTCTAAGTTCTTTTTTAGGTCTAAATCTTTAAGTTCTTTATTTATTTTTACTTTTTTAAAGAATTCTTCAACCAAGAAATGATAGTTGTTCCACAAACCTTCAATTTCGTTGCGCGGAACCATACCTACTTGTTTCCATTTCTCTTGCAGCGATTTGAAATCATCATACGTTTTCTTCAACGATTCCTCTGAATTGACCAAAACTTTGATTTCTTCCAAAATTTGTTTCTTCAATTGCAGATTTTGCGACTTTAATCTTTCTTGTTGATGGTCTTCTTTTGTTTTCTTTTCTTTATATATATCGAAAGCAGCCTTAAAACGTTCTTCCATCGCGTCAACAATCGGAACATACTCTTCTTTTGTTCCGCCGTCTTCCAGATATTTGTCTAAATGGGCTTGTTTTTCTTCTTTTATTTTTGTCAAATAGGAAACTTTGATACTCGACACCATTGCTTTTATCTTACTGATAGAATCAGCCATCACTAGTTCTTCAAGTTTCAGAATTAATTCCTCTTTTGATAAAACTGTGAAATCAATGTCGTGCTCAATTTCCAATTCATGCTCTTCTTCTTCTGCAATAAAATCATTTGCTGAAAGCAAATCACTACTTTCCTCACCTTTATCCTCAGCGATTGCCTTTTTAGTAGGCTTTTTAGGTTTGCTTTTTTCTTTCTTTTCTGGTTCAACTTCTGCTGTTTTCTCAGCAACCACCGTTTCCACAGCTTCAGTGCTTTCTATGGATGCGGCTTCCACCATCTCAGGAGCTTCAACGATAGTTTCTGCTTCAATTGCAGGAATTTCTTCTGCCACAGGAGTAGTTTCTTCCACCACTGCTTCAACAATATCTGAAACTTCAGCCACAACTTCTGCTTTCACTGCAGAAATTACATCAACAACAGAAGCTATTTCTTCCACTGCTGCTTCTATAACATCTGCGATTTCAATAACTGCTTCTGCTGCCACTGCCGGAATTTCTTCTGCTACAGGAGTAGTTTCTTCCACCACTGCTTCAACAATATCTGAAACTTCAGCCACAGCTTCTGCTTCCATTGCAGGAATTTCATCAACAACAGAAGCTATTTCTTCCACTGCTGCTTCAATAACATCTTCGATTTCAACAACTGCTGCTGCTGCCACTTCTAAGATTTCTTCAGCTACTGGAGTAGTTTCTTCCACCACTGCTTCAACAATATCTGAAACTTCAGCAACAACTTCTGCTTCCATTGCAGGAATTTCTTCCACAACAGAAATTGCTTCAACAACTTCAGCTTCCAAAGAATCTTGCACCTTGATGCTAGCTTCAGTTTCACTAATAGTATTATCTTCCGACATGGGTAGTTCATCTGATATTTCAGATTCAACAATAGCTTCTGTTTCTACAACAGTTGCTGCTTCGACAACAGCATTGGTTTCTACCATTTCTGCTTCAATTACGTCTGTAGTTTCAGCGACATCTTCTACATTTATTGCTAAAATGTCTTCAGTTGCTACGATTTCTTCCGATAATTTGGTTTCAAGAGTGTTAGTAGTTTCAACAATAGTGTTGTCTTCAAATGCATGATTATTTTCATATTCATGGTTTGTTTCTGTGCCATTCATTTCAACGTTGCCGGAAATTTCTGCGACAGTTTCGGTTTCAATTGCATGTGTATCTTCCGATACGGAGTTCTCATCCTTGATTGTTTCTTCGTTTTCCAAAGGATTCTGATTGAGTTGGTCGTTCATAATAAATAAATTAAGTTAGCAGTACCATGACTTTTTAGAGAAACGGTAAAGAAGGTTACATTTCAAAATAATTTGCAAAAATATAAATATTTTGTTTTGGTATTACAAAAAGTGAAAAAATAGTGTAAATATTTTTAGTAATTTGATAAATAGCCTATCAGAATTTCGGATTTAATCTAAAGCTCTTTTACCAAAAATCAAGTATCCGATATTAAACATTATAGAAAAAGGGTTGTCTTTTTCATGATAATAACTTAAACTGATACTTATCGGACAAATAGGGCTGTTATACACTAATGCTGCATACCCCAATATCGAACGGACTTCAAAAGGTTTGCCATAATATGCTTTGAAGTCGTTAGTTTGCAATATTTCTTGATAAGGTTGAAACAAGTAGCCTTCCAAACGGAAATGAATTTTTTTATAAATTCTAATGATGTTCTTTATGCCAACAACACCATAAGTATTTGCTCTAAAGTTGGGAATTAAAAAGGCTTTGCTCTCCGGAGTTGGTTGAAATGCAGGAGCCGAAAGCAAACTGGACGTATAATTATTAAATAAAGGCTTATTTGAAATCAATGCTTCTGTATAAATACCCAAACTATATATCCCTTTTATTTTGAAATAGCGGTCGTAAAGTATTTTTATTTGAACCCAATTTTGCATTTTATTAAAAACTTCCTTATCAATAGAAGTTGATCCGGGGATGTTTTCTTCTTCTCCCAAAATGTATCTAACATCAAAAATCAAAGAAGTGCCAGCAGTTGGGAACTGTTTCTGATTTAAGGAAAATCGGTTAAATTGCGAATGAACTGTAAAAAAATTAAACGTAGTTTTATCGGTAGTATCTGTTTTTGAGAAGGCATTTGTTTGATAATATTGTTCTCGGGTTCGGGCGAAAGACGGTCCAAAAAGAAATTTACCTTTGTTATAAGCCGGAAAAGCAAATTCTGTAATAAAATTAAACTCATTTTCTAAAAGATAGGACGGCAATTTATCTTCAAAAAAACGTATTGTAGTTTTAAAGTAATCCCACTGGTTAAATCCAACAGAAGTTTCTAAATAGAATGGTGTTCGATAGGGGAAATCAAAACGAGATTTAACTTGTGCGGCACTATAAAATCGTCCGATGGCGAAATTAACGGAAATCTTAGATGCTACCATCCCTAAATATTTATATTGTAAACCGATAAATGCACCATTGACATTACTTGATGAAATTATACCACCAAACTGAGCAACAAAATTTTTCTCTCTTTTCACTTCCAAGTTTAATGTGAACAAGCCTGTTTTTTTATTGAAAATAGCTTTTGGATAAATTGATTCGATTTTATCATCGGCTAAAAGTTTAAAGTATTCCTGTTTCAATTGGTGAATATCAAAGGTTGAATCGCGATGCATGATTGATTTGCGGATATACACAGCCTGATATGGATTTACTCCCGTAATAGTAATAGAATCAAACAGCAATTGCGGTTTGGTTGCATTGAAGGCTTTTCTTTGAGCACGGCGTTTCTCGACCGACACTGAGTCGTGAACGAAAATACGTATTTCAGCGATTTTTTTAAGCGTAGCATTATAACCTGAATCTATAAGCTCCTGAGCTCTGTCGAAACCAAACTCCGATACTTTAGGCAGTTGTGGTGTTATCATCACACTGTTTTCGCATATCACACTATAGTTTGTATTTGTCGTCAGCATGTTTTCTATCTGCGACCTGATATCGTTTTCGTCCGGTATTCCTGAATTTGCAGCTACATTACATCCAATGATGATGTCGGGGTTAAAATCTTGGAGGGCAATGTCTGCCGGAAAATTATTGTACATGCCACCATCAAAAAGCAAGCAGTTATCAATCTTAATAGGTCGAAAATAAAATGGATACGTCATAGATGCTCGGACAGCTTCGGGTAAATAACCATGAGAAAACGACACAGCTTTTTTTGCAACAATGTCAGAGGCAACGCAACGAAAAGGAATAAACAGACTATCGAAATTGTGATTAGCAGCTACGCCTGCAGCCGTAAGAAAATACATAAATCCGAAATCAACCTGATAGGGTGAGATAATATTTGTTGGAAGTTTATAACTTAAAATCGAATCGTAATTGAATTTTATGTTTACCCACGAAGCATCAGGATCACTTTTTTTAAAATGATATACATATTTATCATCAATTTTGCCACTTGCGCAGCCTAAAAACTCTTCAGAAGAAATTATCTTCCCAATTTCGTCAGGCGAATATCCTGCGGCATACATGCTGCCAACAATAGCTCCCATTGATGTTCCGGCAATGTAATCAATAGGTATGCAATTTTCTTCCAAGGCTTTCAGCATACCCACGTGTGCAGAACCTTTAGCTCCGCCGCCACTCAACACCACTGCCACCTTTTGTGCGAAGACAGTTTGAACAGCCAACAGACAAATTGCCCAAAGAATTACTATTTTATAAATGCGAGACATCACCTTTAATTAAAACGTAAAAGTAGTTTAAAAAAGTGATACGACGATAAAGTTTTATTGAATTTTATTTATTGCCTGTTCTATGTCTTCCATGATGTCATTCACATCTTCGATTCCCACAGAGAAACGAACCAAGCCATCGGTGATTCCTGCTTTTTCGCGATGTTCTTTAGATATTTTGGAATGTGTCATGGAAGCAGGATGTTGTATCAAGGTCTCTACGCCTCCCAACGATACAGCTAACAATGCCAATTGCACATTATCCATCAATATTTTTCCGGCATCGAGTCCGCCCTTGAGCTCAAAGCTTATCATACATCCCGGACCGTCCATCTGTTTCTTGCCCAACTCATAGTTCTGATGCGATTTTAATCCCGGATATTTCACCCATGACACTTTCGGATGATTTTCCAAATATTCCGCAATGATGATAGAACTCTCTTGTGCTCTGTCCATTCTCACCGCAAGTGTTTTCAATCCGCGATGCGCTAAAAATGCCTGATGTGGATCAATATTGAATCCTAAATTAATCATGACAGGGCGAAGTTTATCATAGTAGTCTTTTTCTTTAGTTACGATGATGCCTCCAACAATATCAGCATGTCCGTTGATGAATTTTGTCATCGAATGTAGCACGATATCCGCTCCTAAATCCAAAGGACGCTGCAAATAGGGACTGCAAAAGGTGTTGTCAACCACTAAAGGGATGCCATGTTTGTGTGCAATTTCCGCTGCGGCTTTTATGTCTATAATATCCATCGTTGGATTCGCAGGGGTTTCAATATAGAGCATCTTGGTGTTGGGCTTAATCGCTTTCTCAATATTTTCAAGCTTGGAAGCATCAATATAGGTAGATTCTATGCCGAACTTCGGGAAGATGGTTTCGATGATACCTCGTGCGGGACCGTAAATAGCATTGTGGCTAACAATGTGTGCACCATTGGACAACAAAGCCATGTAAATGGTACTAACAGCACCCATGCCCGATGAGGTGGCGATGCCATCATAACCGTTTTCTAAAGAAGCAACAGCTTTTTCGAGTGCTCGAATGGTGGGATTGGCAATGCGGGTGTAAATATAACCTTCGGCTTCGCCCGAAAAACATTTGGCACCGTGGTCAGCACTTTCGAAAGAAAAGGTGGAGGTTTGGTAAATCGGAACTATGGCACTTCCATATTGGTCTTTGTGAGCTCCTGCATGAATGAGTTTGGAGCTGAATCGTAAATTATCTTTTTTCATTAAAATATCTTTTTCTGCAAAAGTATATTTTAAAGTATAACAAAAAAGAAAAACACGAAATAATATTTTTCTTCGGCTAAGAAAATATTACTTAAACTTCTTCACCTGCTTCAGATATTCACTCGAGAAATAGCTATACCATTTGTCGCCCAAGGTATATTCGCTCACTTTCAGTTTGGCATCGAAGCCCGGATTGGTTTTATAATCGTTGATGGCTAAGGCACGTGCCAATTCCATTTGTTGAAATTTGGTGGCTTCTTTCTTCATGTTGCGTTGGCGCACTAATTTCATCAAATACATGGCATGTTCCAAGTCGGCAGCATTGGTAAAATAACTCATCCCGCTCAGCGCAAAACCCGACTCGAAAGAGGCTATATATAAATGTAAAGGCTGATAGGTGAATCCATAGCTCGACATCGTATTTGCCGTGAAGTAATCGCCTAACTTTTTGTAGGCTTCGATGGCACCAAGATAATTAAAATTCTTCACCATGTCGTTACATTGATTGATTTGTCGTTGGTAGAAAGCCGGTTTCCCCACATTTAGTTTTCCGGTGCGGGCGCTGTTGCCGTTGATGCCGCAATCGGGATTTCGGTCTATGGTTTGCAAGGCTTGACTGTAGCTGTCATCTGCCGCCACATAACTCTTCTCGTTTTCAGCACGGGAGGCTGCTGCCACTTTCGTGTCGTAATCCCGTTGGGCGTTGTCACATTCTTGGCTTAAGATAGATTTTTTCAAAGCATCAATACGCTGCGTTAGTTTGGTATTGTCATAAAGGCTATAAGTGCTTTGGTCGTCCATCACCTGTCGCAGTATGGTGCGGGCATTGGTCAGGTTGTTTGCTTTAACCGCATTTTCGGCATCAGCCACATCCAACAGCAACACTTCCGCTTTGGATTTCTTTATCAAATCGGGCAGCAGCTTATTTTTCGTTACAGGATATTGGTCTTCTATCCCTTTGGCTTTGTTGAAATCGGCAAAGGCAGCGCGATAGTTTTTCAATGCCATTTCATCTTTGCCCTTTTGAATGGCGTCGGCATATTGCGCAATGCGTATCTTTTCTTTGATATCCATGGCAGCCTCATTGGCGCGAATATAGTTGGCGTATTTCTGTTGATATTGAAGGGCATTGTCCACAGCGGTTTCGGCTTCGCTAAAGCGTCTTTGTTCGAAAAGATTGTCGGCGGCTCTCACCTTTTCGGAATAGATGCCTTGATGACAACTGCTTCGAATCAGCTCGATGGTGTCGTTGCAGGCATAGTTGGGCAGGCTACGGCAAAAGCTTTCTGCTTTGGCAACGGCAGTCAGCGCATCGGCATATTGCCTGTTGGTCAACAAAGCATCGGCGATGTTCATGTCGGTCCATTCGATGGCATTGGCAAGACGTTTGGCAGATTGCAGGGTGTAGTCGTCCATGTTTCTGAAACCAAAAAGCTTTTTGATTTGTTGCTTGGCTTCGTCGGTTTTGTTGCTTTCGAAGGCGATGCGTGCCACATAATATTGCGCAGGGGCAAAGTTCGGATTGTAGAACAAGGATTTCTCGAAAGCCGTTTTGGCTTCGAGGGTTCTTTTGTTGTTGTAGAAATCTTCGCCGCGGTCATAAAACAATTGATAGATGATAGAAAGCGTGTGGCTCGCTTGCCTTTGAATATCATCAAAACGTTCGCGAACTTCGTGCAATTTGAATTTCAATTTCAAGGCGTCGTGGTTTTCGATGTGCAATTCGCGCCAAAAGCCTGCATCTTCAATTTGGTCAATGCGAATTTTCATCGCATTGAGCGACGCTTGGGTTATGTCCATGGCGTCGATGCCGTTGGGGTTGATGTCGGAGAGTTGGCGGTTGATGTTGCTCAGATCCACATCGGCAGCAAAATATTGGTCAATATATCCCATACGTTCGCGGAAGCGTTGAAGGGATTCGCGGTCGTAGGAGAATTTGGTGGAGGTGATGTCGAATTTATAATTGTTTTGGGGCAGGGTGTCGGTGAATTGCAGCATCACTTCATTGAACGGGATTTTGAAATCGGCTTTGGGCGGGGTGAAATCAGCCAAGAGGGGACCGTTTTTGCGGCTCAGGCGGGCAACGAATTCATATTTGGCAGGCAGCAACACCGCGTTCATGGCGAAACCATTGAGGAACACATCGCCATCCATTTTGATGTTTTGATGATCCACATAGATGGTGAGCAGCTTGCCGTCGCGGGTGATTTTCACGCTTTCGTCAACGGTGAAGGTAACTTTGGTTTGAAACACAGGCTTGGGAATATGTTTGGCGATGGCTTCGAGCATTTCGTTGATGATGCGTTGACTTTCGTCGTTGGTGTTGGCGAAACTCAACAGATAGGATTTGCTTTGGTCGCTTTGGAAAACGATTTGGTTTTGAGCCACCGCTTGCAGGCTGATGGCGAACAACAATAGAAAAAGGATACGAATTTTCATGATAAAATTTATTTGATGGAGACAAAAATACGAATATTTGTTTAATGTGAAGCTTTTCTCGAAATAATTCCGTACATTTGTACCCTAATTTAATAAAAACCAAACGCCATGAAAAAACAAATCACAATTCTCGCCATCCTCCTGCTGATAGCAGCAGTGTATTCCTGCAAAAGGGATAAAACCACAGAAGAGCCTCCCGCTCAAACCGACCATTACACCTCCACTGCAAATTTCTTTGCCGTGAATGCGCCTGCCATGCAAACCTTCACCGTGAATGCTGCCACAGGTGGAAGTTTCACCACGCCCAAAGGCACCATCGTTACGGTTCCTGCCAATGCTTTTTTGACGCAAACAGGAGGAGCTGTATCAGGAAATGTGACCATTCAATTTAAAGATGTTTACAAAAAGAGTGACATGCTGTTGAGTAAACTTACGACGCATTTGATTGGCGGTGGACCTATGGAATCGGCAGGAATGTTTTTTATTAAAGCCACACAAGGTGCTAATGTGCTTGTGATGAATTATTATAAAAGTATAAATGTTTTTCTGCCATCAAACGGTAATCCCATAAACTATCAAATGCAATCGTATGTTTATTTATCAAATGCGATTTCTCCGGGTTGGATTGCGCCTCCTATTGACTCAACGGCAAATCAAGATTCTCTTTCAACTAATCCTGAAGGTTATATATATCATTTGCTTCAATTCAACCCACCAACCGATTCAGGAACATGGGCTAATTGCGACCATCCGATTTATAACGGCTTTCCAATGACAACAATAAATTTTCATTTTCTTGATAGTTATAATGATTATCAACCTAAATTATTTTTATATTTTAATGCCATAAATGCAATCGTAAATTTATATAATTACAGTACAGATATAGCGTATTCCTATTCTCCGATTGGTGAGCCTTGTACCTTAGTGGCAGTTGGCGTGAAAGATGGAAAACTTTATGCATCCTTCACTCCGATAACCATAAGCAGTAATATGACGGTGAATTATTCCGTAACAGAAACCACCACGGAAGCATTTTTAGCACATTTGGCAACACTAAACTAATTTTTTTCTTCACAATTTTCTCCCTAAAAATAGTGCTTTTGAAAAAAATATCATTTCCATAAAAAAAAATAAAAAAAAGTTTTGTCAGTTCGAAAAATATTCAGAAATTTGCCAAAGATTTTGAAATACCAAAGTCACAGGAAATTTATTATTAACCAAAACCAAAATTATGAAAGGTAAAACAATCACAGGACCAATTCCTGAAGCTGTTGTTACTGACACGGTGGATGGTATAAACGGTTTGTTGACCGGATTAGGACCATACGAAGTGCCTATAACAACGGATGAAAAAAAGCGCCTCCCAAAAGCTGCTGATGGGTCGCAAGCTTTTATTGAAAAAAGTAAAGATTATTCGCTAACTGACACCGATTATCTTCCCGGATATGTGGATGCAGCAGAATTTGCGAATGATGTTGCTCGTTCGAAACAAGCCGATGAAATGGAAATTGGCGTTCGAAAATTATTAGCAGTGATTAACAACATTAGTATTTTATCAAAAAGTGATGCTTACGTCGTATCGTTAGAGTATTACAATAACTGTCGCAGAGCAGCCAAGAATGGTGATGCTCGTGCACAAGTTATTGCTGATGAATTGGGCAAACTTTTTAGTAGGACGAATACTAATTTCGAACCACAACCAAATACGTAGGTCATACGCATTTGCGTTAATGGCAATTTTGCATCCACAAAGGGTGCGAAATTGCCATTTTTTTTGTCTGTTTTGCAAACAAGAATAGTGAACCAAGCAAAATTTTGGTTCGCAAAATCGAAGCTCCGATTTAAGCTACATTTCATCCGATTTGAGCAACAAAAAACTTATAAAAACCTACGGAACGTCGGGTTAAATCAACCCATTAATCTGTCAAAATGACCGACCGTCGGGTTAAATCAACCCATTAATGCGTCAAAACGACCGACCGTTGGGTTAAATCAACCCATTAATGCGTCAAAACGACCGACCGTTGGGTTAAATCAACCCATTGACCTGTCAAAATGACCGATTGACCGGTTAAATCAATCGGACGTTCCGTAGGTTTTTAGCTTAAATGCATTATTATTAATAAGATAAGTGAAAATAGAGGTGCATTTTTGTTTCTTTTTTTGAAGCAAAAAATGCAACCATAAAAGCCCTTGTTTTGGGCTATAAATTCAAGAAATTTTTCCATCTCCGAAATCTTTATTTCCATATTTCTCAAAATAATCATTATTTTTGCTCCCCATGTTGTTTGCTTCGCGAAAAGCCCACAAAGAATTCAAATCAGCAATTTTGCTTTGTCAATGATATTTAAAAATGAAGAATAAAAACACCCAAGTATGACTCAAGGCACACGGAACCCAAAAACTATGGCAACGGAACGCTATGCATGGCTGTTTTATGTGGCGGTGTTCGGCATCTTTTGGGTGTTGGTGAGTCCATATATTTTGGGCGAGCGCATGTTTATGGACGGGCTGTATTATGCCACCATCTCGCGCAATTTAGCCCACGGCTTGGGCAGTTTTTGGAATCCGCATTTCACCCTCACCCTCTTTCCCGCCTTTCATGAGCATCCGCCTTTGGCTTTCGGCTTGGAGAGTCTGTTTTTTCGCGTCTTGGGCGACAGCATCTATGTGGAAAAACTCTATTCGCTGCTCACCTTGGCGGTGCTCAGTGGGGTGGTGGTCAGCCTTTGGCAAACGATTTCGCGTCAGCGCCATTATGGTTGGATGCCTTTGCTGCTGCTGATTTCGGTGCCTGTGGTGGGTTGGGGCGTGTGCAACAATATGCTCGAAAACACCCTAACAATCTTCACCGCGGCTTCGGTCCTATTTTTCTTCAAAGGCGAAAGCGCCTCGCGATGGGTTTATTTTTTCGTGGCGGGCGTCATGTTGTCTTTGGGCTTTCTCACCAAGGGTTTCGTCGCGTTTTTCCCCCTCAGCTTGCCTTTTATCTATTGGATGATGATGCGCAACAAAAGTTTCGGGAAAATGACAGCCGAAACTGCCATCATGGTGGCTGCGGCTGTGGTGCCCTTGGGGGTGCTTTGCGCTGTGTTTCCCGTGGCGAAAGAGAGTTTGTGGCAGTATTTCCAACAGCAAGTCGTCAAATCGGTGATGACTTTGGCAACGGTTGACTCGCGCTATTATATCCTCGGACAAGTGTTTCTCGAAAGTTTGCCGATGCTGCTCTTGGCGGCAATAGTGTTGGGGATAAGTCGCCTCAAAGGAGTCATAAAAGAAATCGGCAGGAGCCAAATCCGCCTGAGCATGGTGTTTCTGTTGTTGGGCATGACGGGTG
>CAIWVT010000199.1 GCA_903916135.1 uncultured bacterium | reverse complement strand
TAAATAAATAAGGTATAAAAAAATCTTCGTATCATTGCATAAAAATTACGTTTCACATGACAATTCAAGACAATATTCTGCAACTTAAAAAACAAAAAAACGCTGTTATATTGGCTCATTTTTATCAAATCCCTGCCATACAAGATATCGCCGATTTTGTTGAAGACAGTTTAGGTCTTTCCCAAAAAGCTGCAGCCACCGATGCTGATATCATCGTGTTTGCCGGCGTTCATTTTATGGCAGAAACTGCAAAGATAATAAATCCTGAGAAAAAAGTTTTATTACCTGACATAAATGCCGGATGTTCTTTAGCCGATTCGTGTAAATTTGAAGATTTTAAAGCTTTTAAAGAAAAATATCCAGACCATAAAGTTATTTCGTATATCAACTGCTCTGCTGAGGTGAAAACTTTGTCGGATGTTATTTGCACCTCGGGAAACGCCGTTGACATCGTGAATTCTTTTACTGAAAATCAGCCTTTGATTTTTGCGCCTGATAAGAATTTGGGCGGATATATCAACAAAATTTCGGGCAGGAATATGCTCCTGTGGGATGGAAGCTGCAAGGTTCATGACATGCTGAATCAAGAAGCTATCATACATTTGAAACTTGTTCATACCGATGCCAAACTCATTGCGCATCCCGAATGTAAAGCTACGATTTTGGAAATAGCCGATTTCGTTGGGTCCACGGCTGCGATGATGAAATTTATTGTTCAAGATAATGCTAAAAAATATATTGTCGCCACCGAGACAGGTATCGTTCATCAGATGAAAAAAGCAGCACCCGAAAAAGAATTTATCATAGCTTCAAACGATGAAACGTGCAGTTGTAACGATTGCGAATACATGAAATTGAATACCCTCGAAAAGTTATTAGCATGTTTAGAAAACGAAACTCCCGAAATTATCTTACCTTTGCATATCATTGAAAAAGCAAAAATTCCTATTCTGCGGATGTTGGAAATATCAAATAATAAGAAAAAATAACGATAGCTGCGCTATGAAAAAAAATGTCTTCCTGATTTTTATCTTGTTTCTAAGTTTTGGCAGCTATGCTCAAGACACCATCACAAAAAATGGCTACAACACGTTTTATTATCCTTCGGGAAAAATATCAAGCGAAGGCACCATGAAAGATGGAAAACCCAACGGCTATTGGAAAACCTATTTTGAAAATGGCGTCATCAAATCGGAAGGGTTTCGCAAAAATTTTGAATTAGATTCCACTTGGAAATTTTATAGCGATTCGGGAAAATTGAATCTATGTATCAATTATAAATTGGGCAAGAAAAATGGTTTTCGGACTACCTATTTGAAGACAGAAACCATAGAAGAGTATTTTAAAAACGATGTGAAAGACAGCACGAGTTATCATCTGTATCCCAATGGAAAAATTAAATCAAAAGTAAATTTCATCAATGGCAGGGAAGAAGGATTGGGTATAGAATATTCGCCCGATGGCAGCATCACCACTCTGATAGATTACAAACGCGGCTACGTCATTAACACCGAAAAAATAAATCGTTTTCGCGATGGTTTGGAGCATGGGGTTTGGAAGACATTTTATGGGAATGAGAGAATTAAAACGGAAGGCGTCTATAACTATGGAAAAAAAGACGGCTACTTTAAGGAATATGATAACAAAGGAAATCTAACTTCCATCTTGAAATATGAGAATGATATTTTGATAGATGACGCTCCCGAATTGCAGACCTTGACCGTTAAAACCGATTATTACAAAAATGGTAAGGTGAAGATTCAACAAAGTTATAAGGATGATATTCCCGAAGGCATTCGGCGCGAGTTTTCGCCCGAAGGACAAGTGATGAAATCCTATGTTTACAAAAATGGTATCATCGTGGGCGAAGGTATTGTTGATGAAAAAGGCTTGCGTCAGGGCGTATGGAAAGAGTTTTATGAATCGAGCGAAAAAGAAGCCGAAGGAGAGTATAAAAACGGTTTGCGCCAGGGAGCTTGGAAATTTTATTATAAGGACGGCAAAGTGGAGCAAACGGGTATCTATGCCACCAATGGCAAACCCGATGGCAAATGGAAATGGTATTTCGAATCGGGAAATTTGCGCAAGGAAGATAACTTCACCAAGGGCGTTTTAAACGGACATTATAAAGAAGTTTCCGATTCCGGCAACGTGATTCTCGAAGGGGAATATGTGGAAGGCAAACAAGACGGACCGTGGACCTATCAAGTGGGCGACGAAAAAGAAGTAGGCTCCTATCAGGAAGGCTTGCGCGAAGGCGAATGGAAATATTATTTCTCCACGGGCGAGGTGAATTTTTCGTGTAGTTACACCGAAGGCAACCTAAACGGCGAGTATATTACCTATTGGGACAATGGTAAAGTGCGCGAAAAAGGAAAATATATTATGGGACAAAAAGAAGGCGATTGGTCCATTTATGACTATGAAGGCTTGAAAATAATAACTATACGTTTTGAAGATGGCGTGGAGATTAGTTATGATGGGGGGAAGATAGAGTAAATGATTATTGTTTAATGTTATATTGCTAAATTGTTGTTGTGTGGAATAGGCTCGACCTTTAAGAATATTTTCTAAGGTGGAGGCTCAGTATAAAGGACAGCTTTTCAATTTATAAGCTAAAGCAATCGGGAGTTGCTCGAACACGATGTGTTACCGTTACAATATGACTTTATATTTGTAGGATGACTATGTCATACCCCTACAATATCATTTTATATTTGTTGGATGACTATGTCGTACCCCTGCAATATGTCCGCGGGTTTCCGCGAACACTATGTCATACCCCTGCAATATGGCAGCGGGTTTCCGCGAACACTATGTCATACCTCTACAATATACTTTTCCTTTTCTACTAATACATGTCGCTTTTTCTTTTTTTACCACACGGGACACAAGGTATAAAACAAATCGCACAAAACCTAATAGTCTAACGCCTAAACGCCTAACAACACATAATCAATCTGCTTTTTCGCCAAACTGATTTTCTTCACCCGTATCTTCACCGTGTCGCCCAAGCGATAACGTTTGCCGTTGTATTGCCCAATCACCACGTAGTTTTCTTCATCTATATAATAGGCATCATCTTCCATATCGCGTATGGACACCATGCCTTCGCATTTATTTTCGATGATTTCCACATAAATGCCCCATTTGCTCACCCCGCTGATTTTGCCTTGGAAGGTCTGCCCAATTTTGTCGAGCATAAATTCGGCTTGTTTATATTTGATAGAAGCGCGTTCGGCTTCGGCAGCCAACTTTTCCATCTCCGAACAATGTTTGCACTTTTCGGCATAAACGACTTGGTCCACCGAAGGTAAATTTTGCATATAACGCTCCAACAACCTATGCACCATCAAATCGGGATAGCGACGGATGGGCGAGGTGAAATGTGCATAATATTTAAACGACAAACCATAATGACCTATATTATCCGTAGAATAAACCGCCTTCGCCATGGTGCGGATGGCGAGTTGGTTAATCATATTTTCTTCACCTTTGCCTTTGATGTTTTCAAACAGGATGTTGAACGAATCGGCGATAGCTTTGTTCGATTTGGCGTTGATTTTGTAGCCCAACTTCGCCACAAATTGTGTGAACGTATGCAGCTTTTCGGGGTTAGGTTTGTCGTGAATACGATATACAAAAGTCTTAGGAAGGGCGTTGTTGGCGGGATGCCCAATCAATTCAGCCACTTTGCGATTTGCCAACAACATGAAATCTTCAATCAATTTGTTGGAATCTTTTTGTTGTTTGATAAACACTTCGATAGGTTTGCCGTTTTCGTCCAACTTGAAGCGCACTTCCTCGGTGTCGAAAGCAAAAGAGCCGTTGGCGAAACGTTTTTCGCGCAAGATGCCAGCCAGGCGATTGAAGGTAGCGATTTCGTCGCAATGCAGTCCCTGTCCTGTTTCGATGACGATTTGCACTTCTTCATAATTGAAACGATGATTGGAGTTGATGATAGTTTTTCCGAACCACTCGCCAACGATTTGCGCTCCATCGGTCATTTCGAACACTGCCGAAAAACAGAGTTTGTCCTCATGAGGTTTCAACGAACATACATTGTTCGACAAAACTTCGGGCAACATGGGCACCACGCGGTCAGCCATATAGATAGATGTGGCGCGTTCATAAGCTTCCTGATCGAGTTCGGTATTTTCTTTCACATAATGCGACACATCGGCAATATGAATACCCACTTCCCAATTGCCGTTCGCTAATTTTTGTAAAGAAATGGCATCGTCAAAGTCTTTGGCATCTTCCGGGTCTATGGTAATAGTGAAAATTTGACGGAAATCGCGACGGACTTTTATTTCTTCTTTGGATATGGCGAGGGGGATATTTGCCGCATCTTTTTCCACCTTGTCGGGAAATTTCAACGGAAAACCATATTCGGCGATGATAGATTGCATTTCCACCTGATTTTCGCCCGGCTTGCCCAACACACTGATGACCTCCCCAAAAGGATTCTTTGAATTGTCGGGCCATTCGGTGATTTTCACCAACACTTTGTCGCCATGTTTCGCCGTGAGGATTTTATCGTTCGGAATAAAAATCTCTACATTGACACTATGACTATCGGGAATCAAAAACGAATAATATTTGCTCACCTGCAGTATGCCCACAAACTTCTCTTTGGCGCGTTTGATGATTTCCACCACCTGTCCTTCGGGTTTTTTGCCACTGCGGCGTGGCAACAATAATATTTTCACCGTGTCGCCATTCAGCGCACGATTGGTGTTGTAAGGTGCCACATAAGCATCTTCGGTAAGTTCGGGAGAAATAATATAGGCTTTGCCTGTTGATTTCATATCCACCGTACCCTCCACATAGGTGTTCTTCGGAAAATATGAAGCATGCTTTTCGGGATTTAATTTGTACTTGCCATGCTTGTCTTCCATCAAACTATTACATCTGACCAAAATGTCAAGTTGTTTGATAACAAGTTCGCGAGCGCTTTTGTCGTTAATGTTGAGTGCTTTCGACACTTGTTTATAATTCAAAGCCACACTGGGATGCTTATAGAAAACATTCAACACCAGCGAAGTGGTGCCGGTGTTTTTGGAGTTACCTTTGGATGATTTTTCTTTTGCCATTTTTTTTATTTGTAAAAGTACTAAGAATTTTTCATTTCGATGTTAGAAATATATAGTAAAATTGATATTTAGTAAAATAATGCAGTTTTTTTTCTGTTTTATTAAAAAAAATTTATACGTTTGTAGCTCAAAAAAAAACTTTAAAAATGAAAATACGTATTGAACATGACACCATGGGTGCGGTTGAAGTACCAGCCGAAAAATATTGGGGCGCACAAACCCAGCGCTCAAAAGATAATTTTAAAATCGGCGGACAACAGATGCCGAAAGAAATCATCGAAGCCTTTGCTATTCTAAAAAAAGCTGCTGCCATCACCAACCGTGATTTGGGCGTGCTTTCTGCCGAAAAATGCGAATTGATTGCCAAAGTATGCGACGAAATTCTCGATTCCAAATTGGATGCTGAGTTTCCTTTGGTGGTTTGGCAAACCGGGTCGGGCACACAAAGTAATATGAACGTGAACGAAGTGGTGGCTAACCGCGCCGAAGTGCTTCGCGGCGGAACTTTGGGCGATGGAAAAACATTTATCCATCCCAACGATGATGTGAACAAATCGCAATCTTCAAACGACACATTTCCTACGGCGATGAATGTTGCGGCGTATAAAATGATTGTAACAACTACCATTCCGGGTTTAGAAATGCTCAGAAATGTGCTTTCACAGAAGTCGGAAGAATTTCAACATATCGTAAAAATCGGACGCACCCACTTGATGGATGCTACGCCGCTTACCTTAGGACAGGAATTCTCAGGTTATGTATCTCAAATTGACCATGGCATTATTGCTATTAAAAATACTCTTCCTCATTTATCAGAACTCGCTTTAGGCGGCACCGCTGTCGGAACGGGTATCAACACACCCAAAGGATATTCCGAATTGGTGGCAAAACATATTGCTACGTTAACAGGTTTGCCTTTCATTACAGCTCCGAACAAATACGAAGGCTTGTCGGCTCACGATGCTATTGTTGAAACCTCGGGCGCGTTAAAAACCGTTGCTATCAGTTTGATGAAGATTGCTCATGACATCCGTTTGTTGGGTTCAGGTCCACGTTGCGGCATCGGCGAATTGTTGTTGCCCGAAAACGAACCTGGTTCGTCTATCATGCCCGGCAAAGTAAATCCAACGCAATGCGAAGCCATGACGATGGTGTGTGCTCAGGTGATTGGCAACGATGCCGCTATCAGCATCGGAGGCATGAACGGACATTTCCAACTCAATGTGTTCAAACCTGTCATGATTTATAATTTGCTGATGGCAGCTCGTTTGATTGGCGATGCGAGTGTTTCCTTCACCGATAATTGTGCTATTGGCATTGAAGCGCGCGAAGTGAACATTCAACACCATTTGGAAAACTCCTTGATGTTGGTTACAGCGCTCAACCCACATATCGGTTACGAAAACGCTGCCAAAATTGCGAAAAAAGCACATAAAGAAAACCTAACATTACGCCAAGCTGCTATACAATTAGGTTTGGTGACCGACGAACAATTCACACAGTGGGTTGATCCGAAAAAAATGATTTAAGGGTTTTTGAACCACATAGGCACATAGATTTTTTCTGCTAAGAAAATTTTTATGTGTCTATGTTTTTATATAGATAAATCAAACTATGCGTATAGTCATTCAACGTGTTCAAAACGCTTCCGTATTAATCAATCATACCGAAACCCGGGCTATCAGCAAAGGCATTCTCATTTTACTTGGCATTGAAGATGCCGATACGGATGAGGACAGCGAATGGTTGTGTGCAAAAATTGCGAATCTGCGTATTTTTGCGGATGAACAGGGCGTGATGAATCTTTCGGTGAATGAAATAGGTGGTGAGGCGATGCTCATCAGTCAATTTACGCTTCATGCCAGCACCAAAAAGGGCAACCGTCCTTCCTATATTCGCGCAGCAAAACCCGATATCGCTATTCCGCTTTATGAGGCGTTTATAAAAATCTTACAAAGAAAAATCACCGAAAAAGTTGTTACCGGAGAATTTGGTGCCGACATGCAAGTTTCTTTGATTAACGACGGTCCGGTTACTATCATCATGGATTCGAAAAATAAAGAATAACAATCAAGCTCTTCAGGCATATTTACCCAAACAACAATATAGCAATATAACCATATAACCATTATCCAAAATCTCCCTATCTTTGCAAAATACTCATAGATAATAAATATAAACATCCTCAATGATGACTTTCATTTCCAAATGTCTAAATTATCTCCTTTTTTTCGTGCTGCTGTTGTTTTCCTTGCTGCCGATGTGGGTATTGTATGGCGTTTCCAAATTTATGTTTGTGATGTTATATTATGTGTTTGGCTATCGGAAAAAGGTGGTGATGCAAAACCTAAAAGGCAGTTTCCCTGCGGAGGTGGATACGCATAAAATCGCCAAACAATTCTATCTGCATTTGTCGGATATGTTTTTGGAAACCGTAAAATATCTAACGATAAGCAAAAAAGGTTTGTTGCGCCATCTATCCTGCGATAATCCCGAAATCATGGAACAATATGCCGCCGAAAACAGAAGCGTTATCTTCATGTCGGCACATTATGGCAATTGGGAGTTGTTGATTTATGCGCTCAACTTGTTGTTTCCGCATTTAGCCATCGGCGTTGGCAAGCCTTTGTCGAATGCCGTGTTGAATGTTTTGATTAATAACAAACGCAGCAAAACAGGCATGAAAATCATCCATGCCAACAACATCAAAGAAGAGTTTGCTAAAGATAAAGACCGCCTCACCGCAAGTCTATTTTTGGCAGATCAATATCCCGGGGGCGTCAAGAAAGGCTTTCCCGTTACTTTTCTTCATAAAGAAACCGAGTTTATGTATGGCGCCGAAAAATATGCCAAAGACTACAATTTTCCCGTGGTGTATGCCGATGTGATTCGCATCAAAAAAGGCACCTATAAAATCCATCTCATCAAAATCACGGATCATCCGCAGCAATGCGAATATGGGTTTATCATGAATTCCTATATCGAATGTTTGGAAAAAACGATTTTGCGCGCCCCGCAGTATTGGCTATGGTCGCACAAACGTTGGAAAAACATTGAAGGGTTTTATGCGAAGAGGAAATGATTTAATTATATAATTATACAATGATATAATGAACGAATTATACAATAATTCAATGATATAATGTTGTTTTAAGGCTTCGTTGTTACTTCGGTTTGGAACTATTTCAAGGTAAAATAAGCGAATATAATTGATGCATAATATTCCGTTATGCTTTGATGAATAATACAGAGATAAATAAAAAATCACAAATCTTAAATCACAACGCCTTGTTATTCACTTGAAATTTGTAATTTTACCAAAAATTTAAAAAGCATGAATTTTGTTGATGAATTGCATTGGCGTGGCATGATACACGACTCGATGCCCGGCACTGCGGAACAGTTAGAAAAAGAGATGAGTACGGCTTATGTTGGCATAGATCCCACGGCGGATTCTTTGCATATTGGGCATTTGGTGTCGGTGATGATGCTGAAACATTTTCAATTGTGTGGTCACAAACCCATTGCTTTGGTGGGAGGCGCCACGGGTATGATAGGCGACCCTTCGGGCAAGTCGGAAGAACGAAATCTCTTGGATGAAGAAACCTTGCGGCACAATCAGAATTGCATACAAGCCCAATTAGAGAAGTTTTTAGACTTCAACGATATCCCCAACAAAGCCGAAATCGTAAACAATTATGATTGGATGAAAGACTTTTCCTTTCTTTCGTTTTTGCGCCAAGTGGGCAAACATCTTACCATTAATTATATGATGGCAAAAGATTCCGTCCAAAAACGCATGTTGTCGGGCGGGGGGATGTCGTTCACCGAATTCACCTATCAGTTGGTGCAGGGCTACGATTTTTATTGGCTCAATCAACACAAGAATTGCAAATTGCAGATGGGCGGCACCGACCAATGGGGCAACATCGTGACGGGAACCGAGTTGATACGCCGCATGGGGGGTGGCGATGCCTTTGCCATCACCTGTCCCCTGATCACCAAAGCCGATGGCAGCAAATTTGGCAAAACCGAATCGGGCAATGTGTGGTTGGATGCGAAGAAAACTTCGCCCTACTCCTTCTATCAGTTTTGGTTAAACTGTTCGGACGAAGATGCCGAAAAATATATTAAAATCTTCACCCTGTTTTCGCAGGACGAAATCGCCGAAATCATTCGAGTGCATCGCGAAGCTCCCCATTTGCGTGCCGTGCAGAAAGCTTTGGGCAAAGATATCACCATCCGCGTTCATTCCGAAAAAGAATATGAAATGGCTCTCGAAGCCTCCGAGATTTTGTTTGGCAAAGGCACTTCCGAAAGTTTGCAGAAGTTGGACGAAGCCACATTTCTTTCGGTCTTCGACGGCGTTCCCCAAAGCGTTGTTGACAAAGATGAGGTGGCGCAAGGCATAGATGTTATCGAACTGTTGAGCACAAAAACAACGATTATGCCTTCCAAAAATGAAGCCCGACGCATGATTAAAGAAGGCGCTATTCAGGTGAATAAAGGGAAAGTGACGGAGGGAACTCTCATTGACAGCAGCTTTTTATTGAACGAGAAGTATATTTTGGTGCAGAAGGGAAAGAAGAATTATTTTGTGATTGTGGTTCATTAGGGTCATCTGTGGGACAGGAAAATTGGGCTATAACAATACTCTATTGAGTTTGGACTAAAATATAGTATGTAATGGTATAACAAGCTGATTTGCTGCATAAACATCATAATACACTGCGTCTCTACATTGAATTTACGCATGATTACATCAATGTTCAGCATCATAATATCAATGTTCAGCATCATAATATTAATGTTCAGCATCATAATATCAATGTTCAGCATCATAACATCAATATTCAGCATCATAACATCAATATTCTCCATCATAATATCAATGTTAAGCATGATAATATTGATGTAATCATGCTTAACTCTAATGTTATGGTGGGTAATAACGATATACAGCCTTTCATAAAAATAAAAACTTCATACGAGTATTTACAGATATAATTTCTATCTTTGCTAAAAAATAAAAAGAAATTCCGAAACCTAAGCTATACCAATTTATTTCAAAAACTAACCTTAATAACAAACCTCTATGAAAACAAAAGTAAACTTAATCATCATTTTAGCCCTGACCCTCGCCATGGCAGTAGCAGCCTGTGGTTCTGCTGAGAAAAAAACCACCACAAACGAACAAGTGGCAGCCAAAAAAGCCTATCAATGTCCCATGAAATGCGAAGGCGACAAAACCTACGATAAGCCGGGCAAATGTCCTCAGTGTAAGATGGATTTGGAAGAGCAGAAAGTGGTGAATTGAAACCAGATTAATACGTAAAAAACCTTTGCCAATTGAAGCCGAAAACTATGAACAAGTTAAAGAAAGTATGAGGAAATAGATTGATTTAGGAGCAATAGAAATTTACCCATCACAGGGTGGATATATTAGTAGAAAAATGATCGAACAAGTAATTAAATAAAAAAACTGCAAGGTGTTTGAATTATTCTTAAATTTGTATTCAAAATTGTAAAACCTTTAATAAAATTTATATTTATGAAAACAATCACAGCCAATTTAGTAAGATTTGCATTTGTTGCAAGTGCACTAACCATAGCTTTCCGCTATGTTTTAAGCTACGGCATTGATAACGAAAAGACACTAATAATCGTTTTGTCTGCCATGTTGTACGGAATGGGCATGTTCTTTTCGGGTTGGTATTTTGGGAAAAAAGACGGGAAGCAATCAAAAATCCGAGACATAGGTTTCCGTATCCACCTCGCCACCTATTTAGTCTATAATTTGATTTCGGAATTATGGTTTATTCTTGGCTTTAACTCGGATAAAGAAACCATAGGAATTGTACATACGACGGCTATTTGTTGGGCAATATCGCTTTCGGTGCATTTTTTGTTTTATCTATGGCTTAGAAAAAAAACTGTTCAATAAAGAAAGGCACCAACCACATGGCAACAATCGTGCGTCTGGACAAACGGCTGCGTCCGGCAAAAGTAATCGGCATTATATTATTCGTCATTTCAATTGTTTGTTTTGTTAGCGGCATAATATACGGGCTTATAACGCTGTTAATGTTTCCAAACACAACAATAGCTTTTGGCAGATCTCCTTTTTTTTCAAACCCTATGGATTGGATGTTTAAAAATATTACGACCGTGTTTTTTTCTTTATCTATTTTCTGTGTACCATTATTTTTCGCATCCAGAGCTTTATTTCGTTTTAAAGAATGGGGTCGCAAGGTATGTATCGCGCTGTTGTTTGTTGCAATACTTTTTATTATAGCGTATGGTTATGTATTTGCTAGTGTCAGTTTTGCACCTTTACTGTTTCGTTTGATAGTCCTGATGTTCATTATGGTTTATGTAGGAGCCGTGGGCGTTCCTATTTATTTTCTGATGCGCCGCAGCACAAAAGAGGGAATACGCGATCATAACGAACAACAAAAGAACACCGTCATTCCAGTGTAGGGACATGCCATGGCATGTCCAGTGAACGGCATACCCGGCAGGAAAATGCAACGACGTGTTTGGCATAGAGGACATGCCACAATTCATCCCATCATCGATGTTTCTACGCCCGATTATTTTCTTTACAAACTCGCTACAATTTCTTCATCCTTAGGTTCCCAAGCGCCCGTTTCATTTGACACGATGAACTGACGTTTCACGTCTTTGGTGTCAATCACTTTCATGCCATTCAAAGGTGGCGCATAAAAATGGAGCGTCACCGAATGGATGTCGGTTGGGTTTTCGATGCGATGATAATTCCCTTTTGGCACTTCCACAAAATCCCCTTTTGATAAAGGAATAGTGGCAATATGATTATAGTCGCTATCGTAAGCCACATTGTTGCCGCCATCGGTGAGCACATAAACCACGCCAAACGAATTGCCATGATCGTGAATGTAGCTGCTTTGTTTCGGTTTCCAATTCATCAAAATGGCTTCGAAGTTCTCACTTCTGAAAATCACATTTCTGCCATAAGGCAAATCTTCGGGATACAACAAATCGCCTTTCAGTTCATCCATCGAAAAGATAAAATCTTTCAGAATCGGAATCAAATCCGCGGGCTGTTGGATGTTGTTTTTGTTTTCGGTAAACAGCTTGTCAATTGCTGTTAGTTTTTCAATTTTGGTCATATTATTTCGGTTAATGATACTATTAATTTATTTTTGTTTTGTGATGCAAAGGAATTAAAACGTAGGTGTACACAGATTTATTCTTTTCGATTTAGATATCCTTATGAGCTTGAACTTTTTTAGATAAAAATATTCGCTTTATCAGGAGATATATTTATGGATTAGAAATTAGCCAATAAGCAATCCTTCGATGCGCACTTTGTAGCTTCCGTCTTTTAATTTCGTTACGGCATTCACCATTCCGCTGTGGCGCCATTGCAGCATACAACGACGTGGGAGAAACCAATAGCGAACACCTATTTTGATGTCTTCTTTAGTTTCTTTGATAATGCCTTCGTAGGCTTGAGAAACATAATACCCGATGTCAACGAAACCTTCGGCGCGAGGACGCAAAGGACCCGTAACATTCCAATTGATAACGCCATTGCGAGCATCCACCGACGAAACCACGCCACAGTGGGTGATAGGACATCCGCACGACATTCCCATCGGACGACCAATCATTACATCGCCTTTTTTCACCCCAAGTTCTTTCACGAGGGTTGGATTGTAAGGCAATATGGTTTCTTTTGGACCGGGTTCATCAGGAAAGCAATCTAAAATGAAATCGAAATCACGTTTCAAATTGTCTTTCCAACCGAGTTTGTCGCCCATGCCCATGCCTTCTTTTGCACAGATAAAGCAGTCGGTTGTGTCTTTTTTATCTTCAATTTTGTCGGCAATGTGAATGCATTTTTTTAATTCATCTTCACCCTTATCCACCATAGCGGCAAAATCTTCACAGGTTTTGTATCCACAGGCTGCACAATCTAATTTTGGCAGCAATTCCATTGTTTTTGTTGTTGTTTCCATAGTTTACTTATTTGAAAAAATTGATTTTAGTTGTAATATTGTTGTTTCTAAAGTTTCGATAAAATAATTGATATCTTCTTCGGTATTAAAGCGTCCTAAACTTAATCGAACGGCTCCGCGTGCCTCGAATGGGTCTTTGCCGATGGCTTGCAACACATGGGAAGCGCTTTTGGTGGTGTCGTTGTTTGAACATGCCGAACCGGCTGACACGGCAATGCCTTTTTCGTCGAGCAACAACAAAAGCCGAATCGTTTCGCCTTCCAAGCCGCTGATGCCGAAATTCAAATTGTTCGACAAACGTTGAGTCAAACTTCCATTCACATAAAAGCCTTCAAACCTATTGTCTAACTCTCGAATAAGTTTATCTCTGAGCGATGTGATGCGTTTGCTTTCCGTTGGAAGTTCTGCCATGCATAACTCGGCAGCTTTCGCAAAACCGGCAATCCCTGCTATATTCTCTGTGGTGCTGCGCAAACCGAATTCTTGTCCGCCCCCATGAAACAAAGGAATAATGTTGGTGTTCTTTTTCACATATAAACATCCCACACCTTTTGGACCGTAGATTTTATGCGCATTCAATGACATTAATGTAATATGCTGCGCCACGACATCTATCGGAACTTTCCCAAAAGACTGACAAGCATCCGTATGAAAATAAATATCACGCTCCTGACATAGCCGCCCTATTGCTTCTATCGGCTGAATGGTCCCGATTTCATTGTTGGCATGCATCACCGAAACCAAAATAGTTTTCGGATTAATCATGCGGCTCAGTTTATCCAAGTCAATCAAGCCGTCTCTGTCCACCGATACATAGGAAACAAAAAATCCTTGTGTCTCCAACCATTTGCAGGTATTCAAAATGCAATCATGTTCGATAGCCGAAACGATGATATGATTTCCTTTACTGCGGTTTGCAAAAGCGATACCTTTCAGCGCAAGATTGTTTGCTTCGGTTCCGCCCGAAGTAAAAATCAGTTCATCGCTTTGCGCATTGATACCACTTGCTAAGGAAGAACGCAACTCGTCCAAAGACTTTTTGGCTTGCGTCCCAAAAGAATGTAGGCTCGAAGCATTCCCATAAACATCTTTAAGATAGGAAAGCATGCTTTCGAAAACTCTACCGTCTAATTGGGTGGTAGCAGCATTATCGAAATAGATTTTCCTGATGTTATTCTCCGACATAGAAAAGATCGTTTTCCATAGTACGCAACACGCCGAAGTGATTCTTAGCACCAATTTCTTTCTTGCCTACACAAATGGTACAAGTTCCAACGGGTGGATTTCCTTTCAAAAACATCGGATGTTCTATATCTTTCGATTTTAAGATGTCGCGCACAATGGGGTCAATGCCGATACCATATAAGGCATTACTTTCCACCACGGTGATACCTTTGGCAGCCTCGAGTATTCTGTAGCGAAACACTTCGCGTTCTGCTTGCGACACCAAATCAATCTTGGTGATCACACTGATATCGGCTAAGGTAAGCATCGGACCTATTTTTCTTGGGAGGTTCATGCCGCTTGTGGCTTCGAGAACCACGATACCCAAAGAGTTTTCGATATAAGGCGAACATCTCAGACACAGACCTGCCGTTTCAACAAACAGATATTCGGCACCTTGTTGTTCTGCCCATTCCACCACTTCATCTAACACCACCACATTGCAATGATCGGGACAAAGCTCGCCGGAATATATTTTCTTGGTGGGGATGTTAAACTCATTGCGCAACACCTCATCTTCATCGGCATAAAGCACATCTATTTTTAAATAAGCAGGTTTCAAACCTTTTTTCTGAACTCTACGAATTACTTGTCTTATGACTGTTGTTTTGCCGCAAGTGGGCGGTCCTGCAAAAATTATTAATTTCATCGGATTCTATGTATTTATGTTATGATTAATTAAAAGTGATTAGTTGGCTTCAACTCCATTGGTTTTTCTTCTGTTGAGATATATTTGATAGCTCGTAGCCAAATCTTTTATCTGTTCACTGAATATCTGATCGGTGATTTCTTCGCCGGCGCGTATGCGTTTTCTGAATTCGAGCATCACATCATCAATTTTTTTCAAACCTAAAGCTGCCATCTTCTCTTCGGCGTTGGTGGTAATCATCTTTTGCATAGCGCCGTTTCTCATTATGATTCTGAAATCGGACAAAAGAGCGATGCGAGGATCGTGAGTAACGAACACAAATATCTTATCATATTTCTTCAACAGCTTTAGCGCTTTGGTGCGATGAATGCCTGCATTTTCAATTTCATCTAATAAAATAATAGGTGAGTTGCCAATAATTACCGCATCGGCAATCAAGAGCGAGCGTGTTTGTCCGCCCGAAAGTTCGGTCATAGCAGTTTCACGTATGATAGCTTCCCCGGTCAACTGATTCGCAAAATCGAGTGTCTCTTCTATCATCTGCTCAGATTTTTCCGAACCACGGATTTTAGCGTGGATTTTCAAAAATTCGCCTACTGGCAAATCGGATAAGAAATTGGTATGTTGCGAAATAAGCGCGATAGGGTGTTTGGAGGGGTCGAATGAAAAGTCTTCGGCAATAGGCTCATCATTAATCAAGATTTTACGCTCGGAAGGGGTGTTGCAATTTGCAAAAAGTTCGATGTCGTTAATCAAGGTTGTTTTGCCACAACCCGTAGGACCAACGATACTGATGATGTCGCCCATTTTAAGCTCAAAACGCTCAACTTTTTCTTTTGTGCCATCTTTTCCGATGCCTCCGATAATGGTTATTTTATTAATTTCCATGGCTGTTTTTTGTTTGGTTAAAAAAATTTCTGCAAAATTACTACAATAGTCTATCAAATTAGTGTACTTTTGCATGGAAGTTTTTACCCACCATGATTAAATTTTTAATGTTTTGTAATGTATTTTTATATTAACTGTTTTTAATTCTCTGTTTCTATGGCTATTGGAGGAATATCTCAATACAATACGTGGCTGAAAAAGCTATCGCTGCAATTCATTTCGGAAAAGGATTTCGATAGAATTGACAAGACTTCTGTTACTTTAAAATTCAAAAAGGGCGAAGTTATCCTGAAGCAAGGTAATCAACCGACGCATGTGGCTTTTTTACAAAGCGGCATCGTGAAGTTTAATTTTGAAAGTGAGGGGGACAAAAATACCATACTTACTATAGTGTCGGCACCAAGGATATTGGGGGGCGCCAATTTGTTTTATAAAGACAATAATTTGTTTTCGATTATTGCGGTAGAGGAGTGCGAAATTATTTTGATTGATTCCGATGTGCTGCTCGATTTGATGAGCAACAACGGGAAGTTTGCCGTGGTGCTCTATCAAATTGCTTCGGATATGTTTAAGAAGTCTATTTTCAATTTTATCAGTTTGGCAAACAAACAAAAAGAAGGGCGCATAGCCGACATTATCTTGTATCTTTCGGAAAATGTGTATCACAATGCCGAGTTTAATTTGGCTTTGACACGGAAAGAATTAGCCGAATTTGCCTGTTGCTCTGCCGAAAATGTGATTATGACTTTATCGAAATGGCAAACCGAAAAGATTATTACCATGACGGGGAAGCAGTTTGCGATTAAAAATATGGAGAAGCTGAAACAAATTAGTAGGGTGGGGTAATGAAATTAGCGAAGTTTAGGATTCTAAGTGAAGCTTTCATTTTGAGTGAAGGCTTCACTAAATTGATTAAGCGTTAGCCTAAAAGGGTAGAGGCGACAGAGGCGGAACCTCTGCCTAACGGAGTTAAATCTGAGAATATCGCCGTAATTAGGTGAATATATGTAATATAGATGTTTTTGGACACGTTTTGAAAAATCCCAAACATAGTTTGACAGCCATAAAATGAAATCCAACAGGCAAAAAACGGAAACCAACAGCCATAAAACGGAAACCAATAGCCATAAAACGAAATCCAACAGTCATAAAATGGAAACCAATAGCCATAAAACAAAATCCAACAGTCATAAAATGAAACCTTATAGTCATAAAATGAAATCCAACAGGCATAAAATGAAATCCTATAGCCTTAAAATGAAATCCAATAGGCAAAAAACGATGCCTAAAAGAGAAATAACGGACATTAAATTAGGTATATTATTGATTTATTGAGATGTTTTTTAAATTATTTAGCATTGCATGTGATTGATAAACAGTATGTTTAAATTTAATCTGCTTAAAATGTATTTTTTTTTGCCAGGAAATGAAAATTTATTATTTTTGCAAAAAATATTTTTATAAAAATACAGTATTATGAACAATGATTTACAAGCAGAAATGACCCGTAATCAGACTACTGAAACTCAAATGGGATTGGATAGTGGTTGTTATACCGGTAATGTTAAATTGAATTCGAAGTTTGGAGAATTTAAGGTTGCAAATTCGGCTAATAGGCAGGCAGCAGCAGCAGCATTTCCAGATAACAGTGGTTATAGTGCTCTGAAAAATGAGAAAAAAATTGAATTGAGCGAAACGGCATCTACTTATTCAGGTTTGTCACATGTTGCGTTGACCGATTTGGGTAAGATAGATATTGCTGATACGTTGCATGTGAATGAAACGGATTATAGCTCGTTGGCGGATGTTGCCTGCCAAGCCTTGGCACAAAGTGCACACGATATTATGTTGGAAAATGTTGAGGATTTGGGAGAAGATGTTACGGAGGCAATGCTTGAGGCTTTTCAGGATGAGATTGATGCGTATGGAGCGGTGAAGGGTACGAGCGATGCAAAGCATGAGGAGTCGCCTGCGTTGACGGAAGCTTTTGAGAATAGTTTTGTACCTATTCGAAAAATTATTGTGCAATTGAAAATGTTGTTGAAACCGTATAAAAAGACAAATAAAGCTTTTTATGATAGAGTTATAGCTGCTATGGAGATTCCTGCTGTGAATGTTCATCATACATACGTGAATATTTGCGTTACGGAAAAAGGAACAGGCAAAGCGATGGAAGGTGTGGTTTTTACTCTGACAAAAGGGCAGAAAACAGGCAGTTCGAATTGGGAAGGTCTGTTGACTTTGGAAAGAATGAAGAATGGTGAGGATGTGTTGACGGGTGTTTTTAATGGAAAGGTTGTTGTTTTGGCGCATATCAATATTAAACGGGGAAGGGCGAATGATTTTACTTTTGAGATTGAGGTTGAATAGGCTGGAGGAGAATGAAAAATTAAAAACTAAAAATGAAAAATTTTGAAAGGGCTTGGGCGTTTGTTCAGGCTCTTTTTTTTTGGAGGGGGAAATGGAACGCTGATGAGACGGATTAGGGGAGGACGCGGATGAGGCGGATTTTTATAATTTTTTCACCACAATAGACACAATAGGACACAATGGTTTTTAGTTAGGGTGTGACATGAAGTCGTATGCCGATTTGGTACAAATTAGGCAGAGCCTAAAAGGATAGAGGCGACAGAGGTGGAACCTCTGCCGAACTTCAGCCTCACGCCAACAGAGTTTAGAGACCACTTAAAAAAACGGACATGACACACTCAGGTTTTAATTATGTGGGGGCGACAACTGAATGTAAAGTTGAGAACTTTATACTCTGATTGAAACCTGCTCTGAAAAGCTGAAATTAATTGTTAGAAACACAAAACTTTAATATTTTGTAACTAATCAGAGTGAAAACACAAAATAATTCAGGGTTATTAACCGTGTATGAACAGCTATTCTCTGGATTTATTAAAAAATAAGTGCTATTAACAATTTGGTGCTCATAAATTCCTGATATTGTTAATATTTAGTTCTGAAAATATTTGGCTGTTAATGAAAATAGTGAGAAATTTGCATTCAAAAATATTTCGATTTGAAACAAAGTCAACTCATAAAAAAATTACTACATCGCATTGATAATTTGGAAGCAGAAGTCATGGAACTGCGGAAAGAGAATGCCTGTTTACGGTCGGAATTGGAGAAATACAAACATCCGAAAAACAGCAGCAATAGCCATGTTCCGCCATCGAAAGATGAAAATAGAGCACTACGCAATCAAAGTTTACGTGAAAAGAGTGGGAAGAAAGTTGGAGGACAATTAGGACATGAAGGAAAAACGTTAAAGATGGTAGATAATCCGGATGATATACAAAAAGAAATACCTGAGTATTGCTCACATTGTGGGAAAGATTTAATAGAAATTGAAGGGGTTTTTGTGGAACGTAAACAGCTTATAGATATCCCTATTATTAAACCAATTTACAAGGAATACCAGATATATAGCAAAACATGTTGTTGTGGGCACACTACTGTAAGTAAATTTCCTCATGGCATGAAAGCTCCCATACAATACGGAGCTAATGTAGAAGCAATGGTAAGTTATCTGCATAGCCGTCAATATCTGCCTTTTCAACGTATGGAAGAATTTATGAACGATGTGTTTGGGCTACCTATAAGTGAAGGTGGTTTACATTGTTTATTAGGACGATTTACAGATAAGGCTCGTTATATATACCAAGAAATAAAAAACAGAATAGAAAAATCCGAATCTATTGGGACAGACGAAACCGGAGCAAAAGTAAATGGGAAAAAGCATTGGTATTGGACTTGGCAAACCGAACACTTGACATACATTTACCATTCACTAAACAGGGGTATTAAAACCATCCATGAGGTATTCGAAAACGGGCTCCCCAATAGTGTACTGCAACACGACCGCTGGGCAAGTCATTACCATTGTTTTGCAAAAGGACATCAGTTATGCTCTTCACATCTTTTGAGAGATCTAAACTATATTGAAGAGTTATACGAAAATGAATGGGCAATTAATATGAAGACGGTATTAAAGCAAGGTATTGAGTTAAAAAAACATCTCCTTCCAAATCAATATACTCAACCTTTTGAACCTAAAATACAAATTGAAAATGACCTTGATAAACTATTGATTCAACAAATTGATTTATCTTGCAAAAAAGCAATAACATTCCAGAAATATTTGAAAAACCACCGTTATAATATTCTATTGTATTTATATTATCCAAAAGTTCCACCCGATAATAATGGGTCTGAAAGAAGTATAAGAAATGTGAAAGTAAAACAAAAAATTTCAGGGCAATTCAAATCGGATAAGGGTGCGGAAATCTATGCAATTAACAGATCCGTTATTGACACAATTATCAAGTCAAAGCAAAATGTTTTAAACGGATTGATTGCAATCGCAAATTTCCACTGTGATTAGTTACAATTATTGTTTATAACTGTTGCTCAGAGTCCGAACGACGAACTTATTTGCAAATGACAAACGGATTGCATATTCGTTCGACCCCGTTGGGCTGAGATTCTAACCTCAGTCCTATCTAACTTTTTAGGCTATGCCTAATAAAAAAACAAAGTAGCATTTAAACAATTTAGCAATAAAACAATTCTCGTTATCAAATTGCATCAATTGCATCATTATATAATTGACCAATGCAAAGCATCTGCTGGGCAATGCTCAATACAATCACCGCAACTGTTGCATTCCTTATAATTAAACACATAATGGTCTGGAGGACAAGGCACCTCCATAGTGATGCAATATTTTACACATCGGGAGCAAGTAAAACTTATGGGGTCGGAAATAGCACCTTGGGGGCATATCGCAATGCAGGTTTTGCAATGGGTACAAAGGTTATAGTTGATAACCGGAATTTCAGTTTGTATTATCTGGGTGGTTTCTTCTTTCATTATTCATAAGAATTTATTGTATCAAACCTGTGGTGAAAACATCAAAACCATTTTCCTTTACCATTTGCATTGCCGGTTGGTTTTGCATGATGCCACCACCCCAATAATTATGGTCATAAATATAAGGGGTTTCGAACCAGCTTTCGATATTCATTATAATTTCAATCTCACGGGTTTTATTTTTTTCGATGGTAAAAGACGAATTGGGCAGTTCTACATCAAAATAATTCTGCACAAAGGCATAGATGGAATCGGTGTTGATTACATTACTTTTATAAAGTTGTCCGATGCCCAGATGAAAATCAAAATTCTGAATCACATTGGCAGTATCACGCCATTTCCCGTTAATCATCATATAATGATAACCGCCACCCAGCACTCCGGGCCACATCATATTCACGTCGGGAGGATTCACAAACATCATGGTAATGTTTTTGGCTTCGGATATACCAAAGGTGAATGATATTGAATTGTATGTGCCTATAGGAATATCGTCATAAACGTTCCAGCTAAGTGTTGAGGACAAATCTACATCCACATAATTAATGTCTTTCCATCCATCAATTAGTTTTGTGGTTCCATCTGAATTGTGCAAGGTGACATCCGAAATAAAATACATCAGTTGATCCACTTCATAATTATTTCCGGCTGCATTGATATATTTCATGGTATCTTTTTCCAAAGGCAAACCAGCGACTAAATGAGTAAAGTTGAATTTTATTTTTCCATACTCTTTTGCAGGATTGGAATCTATGGGCTTATCCTTGCACCCATATAATCCATAAAAAGCAAAGAAAGCTGCAAGCAACAATAATTTATTTTTCATCAGAATTAAATTTTAACTTTCACATTAATATAAAAGACTCTGCCAGGTTCAAATAATTTCCCTGTAGTTCCAATGATCTTACGGTTCAGATGCTCGTAATAGGCACGGTCGAAAATGTTATTCACCCCTGCGGCTATCGAAACGTACTTTATAATATTGTATTTTATGGAAAAGTTCAGCAAGGCAAATCCCGGGGTATAGGGTTCGTAAGAAGCTTCTGAAACATGACGCTGGTCGGCAACAATGCGGGCAGATATCTTAGGAACCAGTTTCCCTTTCAGGACTTTGTAGAAAAAGCTGACGGTAGTTTCCAAAGGAGGTATTTCTGATAAAGCATCATTTTTAAGCAGAGTGTCTCCAGTTACATTATTGCCTGTCACAATATATTTGGTCACCGAAGGAATGTAACTATAGGTAAAGGCAGCCACCACACTTCCGCCCCATTTATATTTTTCGGTAGTTGAATAACCAAATTCACCCCCGGTAAAACCAACGGCTTTCACATTTACAAATTGCTTTACTCCCAAAACTCCTGAGGTTTGAGGCATAACCACGGACGAAGGCAGCATAATAGCCCCAATATAATCCTGCACATAGGAATAGAAACCATTGAGGTAGAAATTTCCGATTTTTTCATTTGAATATTTGATAGTAATGTCGGCTTCATTATTGTTTTCAGGTTTCAATTGTGGATTGCCGAGGTAGTCGAAATTATCGTATCCTACGGTCATCAGTTTGATGAAGCGTTCCAGCATATTGGGTGAGCGGGTTCCCCTGCCCAATGCCAGCGAGACATACAATCCTTTCGCAATTTCTTTTGTGATACCTGCTGATATACTGAAATTGATATAATTCGACGAAACATCATTAAAATACGAAATGTGGTTCTTTATCAGTTTCAGAGTATCTTCCGAGCTGGCTAAATTGTAGTCAAGCCTGAGGGCGGCATCCAGTTCCCAGTACGAAAAGAAAGTTTTGTATTCGGCAAACAGACCAATATTCTGAGTTTTGGCTTCTTTCCAAAGGTTGGCTTTCTTTATAGTTGTGGTTCCCATCATCAGCATGGTCATGGTACGGGCGCCGTCTTTATTGATGTTTTCATAATCGAGACCCACAAATACCTTGTGTTTTTTTATTTGCATGCCCATCTCTGCCCTTCCGCCTATATTCATAGCGTCAACCACCGATACCATTTGTTTGCTGTCCCATCCCGAACGATGGCTGTTGTCCATCACATGGTCAACATCAGAATAGTATATCTTCACATTCAGCGATTTTATGATGTTAGAAAGATCGACAGCATTATAATCCAAAGCGATCAATCGGGTGTTATCACTTTTCTCGTCCATAGGCAGAGCGGGGTACAAAATATCCCTTCCATGGATTTCGTTATAGGATAGGTTAATGCTATGGTTCTTTTTGGGTGAATAGCCGAGCGTAGCTCCATAATTATATTTGCGGAAAGAAGAATTGAAGGTAGTATCGTGCCGCGAAGCATTTCCGCTCTGATAGTTACCATAATCGCTGTAGCCTCCGTTAAGCATAAAATAAATCTTTTTATTGCCACCCCAAACTGAAACATGTTCTTTTTGTCCGTTCCAGTTAGTTTCAAAACCATATAAAGCATCGGCATGCATCTCGAACTTCTCAAAAGGGTGTGGTTTTTTTGATACCAGATTTATCACACCTCCCAAAGCCGGTCCATATTTTAATACAAAAGGACCTTTTATCACTTCAATGTTTTCAACATCCTCAGCTTCCACATGAGAAGATACCGGATCCATACGATTCGGGCAAGCGTTTTCTATTTTAACACCGTTGTCAAGTATGACATTGATTTGGCTGAATTTAAATCCCCTTATTACGGGATCGACTGCTACCCCTCCTTTTCTTACCCCTGAAACATTGGGAATACTTCGCAAGAAATCGCCCACATCGCGGATTGACCCGCTCTCTAATTGTTCTTTCTGAATAGTGGTTTCCAGATATGGCAGCTTACGATTAATACTGTCCTTTATCTCAAAAGGCATAAGTTTAACTGTGTCCTTTAAAATCTGGGCTTTAGATTCCAAAGTAAAAACTAAAAATCCGACTATTAAAACAACAATTCTTTTCATAATACAAGATAATTAGCTTTTACTTTGTCATCAGATGTGTTTAATGGTTACAAACATGATTCTGGCCATCCCCATGATGTTGTTCATGAGTTGCGCAACTGTTTCCGCTATCCAAAACTTTACCAGCAACAAAAAGTTTAACTACTTCGGTGGCATCGCCCGAACATCCGCGAACCACTTCGATTCCCGAATTATTCAACACATTGATGGCACCGCCACCAATGCCACCAGCCAGCATGATGCTCACACCTTTGGCTGCCAAAACTCCTGCTATATTTGATTTGCAACCGCAACCCTGTTGTGAAGCTACATTTTCAACTCCGATGGTTTCTCCGTTTTCGTCTATATTATAAACATTATACGATTCGCAATGACCAAAATGGTCATCAATTTGGTTATTATTGGTAACCGGAACTGCTATTTTCATTGTTTTTCCTTTTTTTTAAATGGTTTGTTTAATAGGTTTAAATTAGTATTCGCACCTTTTTTATAATTATTAATTCTTTTTATTTCTCCATCCATGGCGATGCTGACATCCATTGCCGTTGCATTTACCTTTTCCGTATCCATATCCGTTTCCACAACAGTTTCTGGTATTGTTGTTCTGCCTGTTATCACAGATACCGTCTTTATTGGCATCAACATAATTTTTGCTTTTGACGGTCTGATTTGTTTTAGATGATTGCCAGTTATCACAAACTCCATCGTTATTTTTGTCCACATAATTTGGACATTTTTTAGAATTGACTTTGGAAGAGTCTGTTTTACTAACATTGTTTTGCTGAGCAGATGCGTGCACTGCCAAAAACAAAAATGCACTGACTGCGATAATAATTAATTTTGTTTTCATTTTTTGTTCTCCTTTTTTTTATTTGTTTTTATTGGATTGATTACGTTTTCCTTTACCTATTCCACCTCCAGAATGGTGGCGAAGTTCCTTACCTTTTTCAAGTTCTTCGCTTTCTTGTTTCTCGGTTTCGTTTTTATGGCAACTACCGAGTTTTTTTCCTGTTTTAGGTCCTTTACCATTTGGACCCATGTGATTTAAATTGGGCATAATTTTATTTATTTAGTTAATGAAGTTGTTTTTATAATTTATTTTTCGCCATCGTGATAGTCATTAATTATCTTTTCAACGCTGTTCATCGTAAAACTATAAGTTTCTTTTAACGATCTAAACGTTTGTTTATCAGAAATGGTTTTTGGTATATTGAGTTTAGTTTTTATAAATTCAGTTGGAATATTGTACTTTGTCGAAACCTGCTCAATAGTCATGAAGCCTTTTACGACGATATCTGGATTTGCATGCTTAAGTGTTTTTAAGGTAGAATCATTATTGGTTTTGTTGCCATTTGAACTATTATGCATTCCCCGACCATGTCCCCTTTCACTTTCAACTATTTCAGGGCTTATAAATAATGGACCGAAAATTAATAAAGCACAAATAACAATAAATAATACAGCAATGATTTTTTTGACCATTTCCCCTTGTAGTATTTTGTCATATAAGTTTATAATTACTTTCCAGTATAAAATAATGTGAAGTAATAATAGTCCGAGTAAGACAAATCCTAATATAAGATGAATTGTCCCCCATTCATGCCTATCCATTCCAAAAGTATAGAGCCCGACATTCCTCCCATACTTGACCCATCTGTCTTGTCCCGGAATCAATATGTATCTCATGAGAAATCCGATACCAGCAATAGCTGACATACAAGTAAGCATTAAAATGCTTATTATAAAATTCAGGTTTGATTTTTTCATTATCAGTTTTTTTTAATTATTTAAATCTGTAATTTTGCTTTCTTGAACTATATCATTTCGGGTGGTGCAGAACTGATTTCTTTCATTTGATTATTGCTTTTCAGTGTCTCCATTTTTCAATCCTATCGAATGAATTATGTTTTCCCGTTATCGATAGTGCTATCAACATTATACGATTCGCAATGACCAAAATACTCATCTCTTTGGTTGCTTTTAGTAATTGGAACAGCAATTTTCATGTTCTTTATCATAGTTTTACTTAGTAAAATTTGTTATTTGGGAAATTGTTGCCCGCTATACATCATCATTGATTTCCATTTCTCCATCCATGGCGATGCTGACATCCTTTACCATTACCTTTTTCATGGCAATATCCTTTTCCACAGCAGTTTACAGTATTGTTGCCTTGCCTGTTATCACAGATACCGTCAT